>UQJV01000044.1 GCA_900541475.1 uncultured Collinsella sp. | reverse complement strand
CACCGCAAAGAGGGTGAACATTTGAATCTTTCAGCCGAAACTCCCGTTCATAAAGGTGCTTTCATTCCGGGTAACGGCTGGCAGGAGGTACGTTTTGCCAATCCGGTGAAAGGACGTTATTTCTGTCTGGAAGCTCTTTCTCCACAGGCCGAGGATAATATAGCCGCTATTGCAGAGTTCGATGTCTTGGGTGATGATGGTAAACCGGTTTCCCGCGAGCATTGGAAAATCCGGTATGCCGACAGTGAGGAAACCCGTAGTGGAAATCGTACGGCTGATAAAATTTTCGATCTTCAGGAATCTACTTTCTGGATGACAGTAGATAATGTGGCGTATCCTCACCAACTGGTGATTGATTTGAGTAAGGTGGAGACTGTAACAGGCTTCCGTTATCTGCCCCGTGCCGAAAAGAATTATCCGGGTATGATTAAAGAATATCGTGTCTATGTGAAACCAGCCGATTTCAAGTATTGATTACTCCCAGCCAAGTGCTGAATATTAAATGAATATGAAGAAATATATCACCCTCTTGGCACTCCTTTTCATAGGAGTGCTGACCGGCTACAGCCAGCAATCCGCTTATCTGTTTGTTTATTTTACAGGCAATCGTATGAGTGAAGAAGCCGTCCGGATGGCTGTCAGCCTTGACGGATACAATTATAAAGCCTTGAACGGGAATCAGCCGGTACTTGATTCCCGTGTGATTAGTTCAACAGGCGGCGATTTCCGTGGGATAGGCGAACACGCTGCCCGGTGTTCCTGTCTGGAGCCAACCTGCAGAGGCATCGCCCACAGTCGCCGTTAAGGTGATGGGAGACAGCATATGTGCCGTCTCGTGATCGACAACGGCACGTACAAACACGCGCACCTGGGATTTTACGCCCGTGGCGCGAACTTCAATCTGCTGATCGCGCACATCGCCGGGCATCAGATCTTTAAAGGCCAAAAACAGATCGGGCTCCCCCGAAGAGCCCGTCGCCCCCGAGACCGTCAGCTGGCGCGCATTTCCGTCATAGGCAATCGTGGGAGCATCGGCAAACGCACGGGCAGGCGCGGCAAGCGCGGCAACACAGGCAACAACCGCGACCACACAGCGCACGGCGCGCATAGCGTCTTTGCGAATCGGAAAAGCCATGCTTACGCACCCCCATGCGGCGGCACCAGCACGCCATCCTTGACCGTACAGCCCCATGCCTCTGTAACTGCGTCATCGGGCGTGGACTGAATTGCCTGGGTCGAAATGTCGACGACCAGGTTCTTGCCATCCGCCTTCCTCTCAGTCACGCTCTTGATGAGCACGCCGGTTTTGTCCATCGGCGCAACGGAAGATGTCCAATAGTAGAATCCGTCGGACGCGGCAACCCAAGACGAGGCGCTGTTGGAAGCAGACGCATCGGACACGTTGCCCCGCTCAATAACGTAGTCCGTTCCCGCAACCGGCTCATCCCACAGGCGCGCGCCATCCTGGTCCTGCCAGTAGATATCCACCGCAGCACGCAGGTATGCCGGAGCCGAGCCCTTGTTTGTAATCGTGACGTCGCTCTTCACGTTGCCATCGAGTTTCTCGTCCACCGAGGGCGCCACCGAACCAAAGCCAAACTCGTTGACCAGCACACCCGTAACCGAAAGCCACGCGAAGGCACCGGCAGCGCCAGCCAAAAGGAGAACGCCCACAAGGAGGGCGACGATCTGCTTGCGCTTAGTCATCCTAATCCTCCCTCATCAGCGTGCCGTTTTCCCAAACATTCTTGGCACGGGAACCGCCATCGACCCATTTGTCCTTCGTGCGCGTGTTGACGCACGTCACCACCGTGTCGCCCACGCTCGAGGCGGACGAGATGGTCAACTCGGCAGATTTGCCGGGCGCCTTGCCCGGCGTACTCAACTCGCCCTCGTAACGCCATGCCCAAGCTGTGTCTTCCTCGACGGTATAGACGCCCGCAGGCGCGGCAAACTGCACGCTGCCGACATAGCAGACCTCACCGTTTTCGTCGTGTTGCTCGCCAACTTTCACCTCGACCGTGCGCGTCTCGGCAGAAGAATCCTGCGGCATCTTTCGCGTCACCTTAAAGCGAAACGTTTGTCCCATGGCACTGGCATCGGTTGTCTTTTTAACGATCGTCAACGTATGAGTCTGATCAAAGTTAAACACAGCGTTGCCGGCACCTTGATCGCCTTCGCCCGTCTTCTTGGACTCCAGACGGTTGGCCAGGTCAAACGAACCATTACCCGAACCCAGACTGTAGAGCGAGACAAACTTGCCGTCCACGGGAGCTTCCTCTGCACCAGGGCCGTAGCTTGCCCGCGTTACCGTGACGGTCAACTGCGTTCCCATAAACGGCTTGGCAAAGCAGACCTTAAACGGCGCCTTATCGGCGGCGTCGTCGACGGTGTTGGCGGCGGAAGGATCGAGCAGCCACTTAAACTGCGCGGTCATGTTTTCGGGCTTTCCATCAGACGTATCGTTGGCAACCACGCGATACGTCACGGGATACAGGTCCATATCGCCCTTGACCGGCTCGTCCTTAAACGTATCCCAAGCCTCCGCAGCACCTTCGGCACCCACATATCGCCATTCCAAGAAGAGTTCACGCTTATCGCCATTGGCGGCCGCCTGCTCATCGAGCAGCGCAACGATCTTGGAGTGGGCATCCGGGTCATATGCCACGGATTTTTGCTCCATCACGGGGTTGCCGCTCTCGTCCATTTTAGGGACATCGACCGTGTGGATAAAACCGGACTTGCCGTCTTGTGCGCGCTCATCGCCCGAGTCGACGGTCGCCGTAAAGATGACCGACCCGTCGATACCGTGATAGCGCACCTTATACGGCGCAATCTTGTACACCGCAGTGTAGGTCACGTTCTTAAAGGGCTCATTACCCTCGAGGGGATACTTCTCCTCATCGGTCATCAGGGTGTAGTTGCCATCGGATGTATAGTCACGCGACCAGCCGACAAAGTCGTACTTGGTGCCGTCCTTGCCGACAACCTCAGTTGCAGCTTTTACCTCCAGCGAAATCTGATCACCAGAGTCGGTACGCGCAAGGGAGCGTACGGCATAGGGATCATCCAGATTAGCATCGATATTCGATTGGACACTTACCGCGCTGGCACGGTAAACCGGGTACAGCTCCATGGGGGCGTTGACCACCGTGTTTTTAGTCACCATGGAAACGCCGCCCGACCAAACGACATAACCGCTGCTAAGCTCTGGCTTATTATCCGTCCAACCTACGAAGGCGTTGTATGCGCCCGTTGCAGCATCGATGTCTCCAATGTTATACGTTGGCAGCGGCATGCCATCTTTAAGGTCACCGAGCTTATCGCCCTCTTGGGCAAGCTTGCCGTCAACGTCGGAGTCGTTGAGATGATACACCACCGCAATGGGCGTGTAGTAGGCCACAAACGTATAGGGCTTTCCGGGCTCCACGGGATAGGAATAGGTATTGCCGCCCTCGCCCGTCGGCTCAAGTTTCTTTACTGTTCCGTCGGAAAGCTCGATCTCGAGCTTCTTAAGCTGATAGGTGCCACCAGCTCCGTCCGCATACACCGTCGTCGTAATGTCGGGACTCACCGTAGCCACCACAGACCCGTCGTCTTGCGTGGTCAGCGTGGGCTTGATATCCCAGTTGGGTACGTTAACCCCATTAGTTCCATCAAAGCCCTTGCGGTGCAGGTTGGTGGTGTAGTTAACGTTATACTTTACGTATACGGGATAGGCATCCTGCCACTGGGTAACCTTGGACGCGTCGGTCGCCAAGTATGGCGTCGCTTTCTCCGGGTCACTCGTCACATAGGGGTCGCCAGTAACGTCATAGATATATTTCCAGACGGCAGAATCCTTCTGGACCTCGGCGGTCGAAATCCAGCCCAGGAACTTATAACCAGGCACAGCCATCTCGGCATCGGTCGGAGAGGCTTCGAGTGTCAGATTGGGATTGATGTCGCCCTTCTTTCCGCCCTCGGGCTTGTCGTTTACCGTCTGATTGGTATGGATAAACGGATATTTATAGGTGTAGGTGCTATCGGAGCCCAGCAGCAACGGAGCCTCATAACGTCGCGTGACGCTCTTAACCGAGACATCGTCCTTGCCATAAAAGCTGACGCTTGTCGTCACCATGGCGCGCATGTAATACTCCGACTCGATGCCAATCTCGCTCTGAACGGGGTTGCCCACGCAGGTCCAGTATCCGCCTTGGCGCTCGAGGGTCCAGAAATTTAAATGGTATCGCTCGCTCGCCGGCCTAAAGTAAAACTTCAGCGCTCCTGCGACCCACTCGTCATCCAGCGTGCCCGAACCCGGGAAATCCGTATCGGCAATGACGTTTTTCCGGGTATCCGCACCTGTATCGTTTTTGACCGTATGCGAATACGCCTTCAAAGGCGCCACGATGAGTGTCTCTGCCCCAAAGCGCCCCTCATTGCATTCGTCCTTATAGTTTTCCTTCAGTCCGTGATAGACGTGCTCGGGACCCCAGTGCACGATATTCTCTCGCACGTAGCTCGATCCGACCTGCTCGTTAAACGAGGTTTGGTACCCGCTCCACACAGAGCAGAGGAGTCTGGATTCCTTATAGGCTTCGTTCGTCATCGACTTGACGTAATAATCCACGCGATACTCAAAGCGTGCGGTATAGGTATGCGGAACGGCCAGATCGACGCTGGCGGGAAGCTTGTAGCTGGGATCGCGGCTTACGCGCACCTCGACCTCGGGCCCGTCGGCGGCCTGCTTGTTTTCATACCAACCCAGGAAGCGGTAGCCATCGGGAAGCGAGCCGCCTTCGGACAAGGGCTTGTTGTCCACGCCGCGCACCTGCACCGTGTAAACGCTGGCCCCATCCTCGGCAGTCTGGACATCGACATGGGTGTTGCCCACGCCGACACGCTGGGTCTTATCTTCAAGCTCATCCTGTTCATTGCCCTCGAACACTGTCATGATGTTCGAGACGTAGTCGCTGTACACCGGATAGAAGTCGGTCGGGCCAAGCACGGTAATCTCGGTACCGGCAGGATAGAACGCGCCGGCATTTTTTAGCTCGGCGAGCTGGGTCGAGGTAATGGCTGCATAGCCACCGTTCATCTGAGCCTCTTCGCTCGGCTTCGTTGTCCAACCGATAAAGGTGGCGCTGGAAGACAGCGTGCCACGATCGGTAGGAGCGGCCGGGTTGAGCTTCGCGCCGTAGCGATACCAATCGCCCGATTTGTCGTGTGCAGTGCCGCTCTGGCAATCGAGCGTTTCGCCCTGGACGTTATAGAACAGCACCTGCGCCTCGTACGAAGCGATAAACAGGTCATTGCCCTTAAAACCGTCGACCCCCTTGGCATTATCGGCGGTATAGGTCGACGTATGCTCGTGTGCCTCGCTCTTCTGGACCTGCTTGCCAGCAGCCACAGCATCGGCATCGGTCTTGCCGTCAAACCAGCTGTTGTCTTGTCCAATTCGATTCACACGCACATCGGACTCGCGGAACCAGCCCATGAAGCGATAACCGCCGTTGGCATCGGTCAAGCCCTTGGGCTTTGCGGAGGTATCCTGCCCAAACGTCACCGATGTATCGCCCTGGGCCAAGCCCTGAGCCGTTCCCGCCAGCACGGCGCTCACGGCAAAGGCGTACGGATCCGAGGTCTTCTGTTCAATACCAAGTTTGGTTGCCTCGATGGTCGCGGTACCCGCACCGGGAAAATCGATCGTCGCCTTAACGCTCTGGCCATGCACAGGAATATTCAGCTTGTAATCCATCGCCCACTCATTGAAGTGCGAGCCACCCAAGGCCCCGTTGTTAGCAGTCGAGCGCTTGGTGCCGGCACAAAAGTCGTAGTCGTGCTCTTCCCACAGCTCGCGCGTGGTGTAGCGCTCGTCATCCCATGGACCATAGCCATCACCCTTGGTGGTGCCATCGCCGCCAAACGAGGGGATTTTCTTTTTGGCAGGGTTGCCCTGGCTGTTGCCAGAAAGGCTCACGCTCGGCTTAAAGTAGCACTCGGTGACCGTGGCATCATCCTTGTTGGCACGCGCGGCAATGCCGCCCAGGTTCACATCGTTTTGAATGATGGGGATCACGGCGATGGGATTGTACTGACGCGAGCTCAAGTCACCCGCAAAATGGCTTCGAACGAGCTCGTTGCCCTTTTCGGTTAGAATACGACCCGCCAAGCCACCCGTCCACGCGCGCGTCACGGCGACGACGCCCACGTACGACGCGGCATAGCTGTAGCACTGCGCCGTCGAGAAGCAGTCGATAATCTTGGCCTCGCCCGCCATGCAGCCCACAAAACCCGAGGCGTACACGTTGTTGCCGCCCAGGGCGCCAATGGCCACGTCGTACTTATTGGTGACGTCGGTCATGCCCTTCTCGGCAATCGAGCCGTCGTCCTTACGCGTCGGCGTCACGCGACAGTACTCGATAGTCGAGTTCTTAACGTAGCCGGCAAACGCCGCCATATACAGACCCTCACCGCCGAGCGCCTGCACGCCCGAGGTCGTATTGTTGACGGCACGGCCGCCACGGACCTCGCAGTTGTAGAGGGTGCAGCCGTCGAGCTCGCCGGCGATGAGACCGCCCTCAAAGCCTGCGTTGGTAATGAGGTTGAGAGCATTGTTGGCGCAGGTCACGTGCAGCGTGCTCTCCATGACCATAACGTTTTCGAAGCGCGTTTTGACGGCCTTGCCCACGATAATGCCACCGCGGAAGTCCGCCCACACGTTGGCGTCCTTGACCAGGAAGTTTTTGATGGTGGCACCGTTGGTCTCGGCAAAAAATCCCGTATCGCGCTCGGGGTCAAAAGCGTCTTTATCGTAGCTCAGGCCCTCAACGGTGTGGTTTTGACCATCGAACACGCCCTTAAACGGATGCTCCTTGTTGCCAAACGACAGATGCTTAACGGTGTTTGCAACGATGGCTTTCATGTCGTCGCTGTCGAGCTCAATGTCGTTATCGAGATAAACGTGCCAGCCGGACGTATCGCGCTCGCGCGACAGCGCCACACACAACAAAAAGTCAGCCTCGTTTTTGATGTGGAATTCGGTTTTGGCCTCGGGCACGTCCTCGGCATGCACCACCGTTGGCAGCGCCATAACGCAGCAAAGGGCAATCGCTGCGACGGCAACCAGCCTGCTAAGCATACCCCGGTTCATATTCTTGATCTTCATAGGCTAGTTCGCCTCCGGCCAACCCACAACGTCAAGTACGTCGAGGGCGGTATCGCTTGTCTGCTGGTTTTTGGCCTGCACGGCCTGAACATCGATATCGAGCCTGAATGAGCCGCCGCGCGCGGCATCGTGGTAGTCGCCCACAAAGCGCAGCGAGTCCATGAGGCTTTCCGTCATGGCACCGGGGTCGAGCGTGCCGCCACGCCCGGCCAATCCGCGGTAGTAGTACCACCCATCGCCGCCATCGATCCACGGGGACCCCTCGCCCGCGTTCACATGAAACGCAACGCTGCCCGAAGCATCCGCGCTCGAACCGTCGGGCGCCACCGACGTCATGCGCAGACGCGCGCGAACGTACTCAGGCTGCGTGCCAGCGTTCTCCACGCGCACAATGCGGCTGATGTCAGAGCCCCCGGCCTTGGTGTCGGGATAGTCCCCGTGCTCGTTGGGCTCAAACGGAATCTCCTCGCCCTGCTCGTTTAGGGTGTATTCGCAGACTCGTACCTTCACGCTGCCAAACGATAGAACGTTGTTTGCCGGAACCATATCAACGGTAAAAGTCAGCGTGCCGCACAGGCACGCCAGGGCCAACAACGCCATCGCGGCAAGCGCCAAGGTGCGTTTCTGATTGTTGGAAAGATTGTTGAGCATTACGTTCGCCAATCGTCGATCAAAGGGGGACCGAGATCCCGGCCCAAAAATGGGGATGGGGAGCGGGCCGGGATCTCGGTAGAGGGGGTGGGATTACTACAGGTCCTTAGCCCAATTCTTGGCAGCAGCCAAAGCAGACGCAGACGAACCCTCAGCGGTATTGTCTGCCGCGTAAATGAAGCAGTTGACATCCATCGTGGCAGAATTGGCGAAATCCTTTTGCTCGGTGTCCTTGGGCGTAGTCACCTGGCTGAACAGCTCGCCAGTCCACTTATCCTCAGTCTTGCTGGCAATAAGCGGGGTAGCTTCGGTTCCTTCGCCAACATAAACGAAAAGGCCACCGAGATAATGAGTCGGCTCGCCCTCAACGGCGGTCGCATCAACGGCCTTCCAGCCAGAGTTAATGGTGAAGTAAGTCGTCTTGGAATGATCGGCCCCGGCAGACGCCGTCTTGTTGTTCACGAAGACGTACACATATGCATCCTCGGATCCCTTGCCGATACCGACATTAGGATTCTTGGGTACAGACACGCCAGGGGCGAGCTTAGAGTCCTTAACCCATTTGGTCTCGGTCAGGTTGCCGTTGACCTTATTGTTATCATCCGGAAGCGGCTGATTCGGATGGTCGGGATCGGTAGTGGGCTTGTTGATGCCCGCAGTGGTGAAGTTGTTGGTCAGGCTCGACTGCGCCGTCAGCCAGGCGTAGGTACCCACGCCGGCAGCCAGTACCAGCAGCAGCAAGGCGGCAATGATGCCGTAGCGCTTTTTCCTCTTGTTCTCCATCGTTCTCTTCCTTTCGAGAATCGTCTTCCCCGGCAACGGCCCTTGCCGTTGCCGACACCTCTCCCCTGCCGCTATGGACGCCGCCCCCTCGCATGCGCGCGGGCATGCTTGTCCGCAGGCTCGTCGGAAACCATCCGATCGAGCACAATCGACGCCGCGACCAGCAGCGCAAGAACGGCCACCACAACAAGCATGCCGGGCATCGTCGTGCAATATGCGTTAACGAAGCCCAGGTAAGGGACACAAAAAGAAACAGTGCCGATAACACTCGAAAAAGGCGTCTGCTCGGCATCGTGCATGATGCTTCCGTCTGCATTTTTGTTCGCAATTCCCTGCGTGCCAATCGTTTGCGCCACAGGGTCGACCTCGTACACCTGGTGAGTCACCACGGCGCCGTCCGATCGGTAAAAAGTTGCATTGTCGCCCACGGCAATATTCGTTGGGTCAACCTGGTGAACAAACACCATGGAGCCGACGGGAAGCTCGGGTTCCATAGAGCCCGAGAGCACGGCAAAGGGCATGTAACCAAATGCACGAGGAACAAAAGAAACAACGGCAAGGGCTATGACAAGCGCGAACGCCAAGCTACTCAAAAGTGCAATAAATCGTTTGAGTCTACGCGCCGTCAAAGTGATAATTCATCCCCCTTGAGGACCTATTCGACCCATCCAAAGGTCAGCAAGTTTCAACAGGAACCGCAAGGCGCTTGAAAAGTGAGTCCGAAATAAGCCAATTTGGAATCTTTTCGTAATAAGAACATAGCGATGTGCTACACATTTTTCAATGTTTTGTCGCTAAATGCTACTAATTTTGGCGTAAGTGGTCATTTATCCCCAAATTGGTCTGTTTTATCCAATATCTGTGACTAACCCCCTACGCAACTTCCCCATAGAGGGATTAATTTTTTGCGAAACTAAAATAATGGTACCCCCCCCCACATTAAAATTAACTTCTGAAAGTACCATTTATTTTTAACCCTCTTTTTGCAGCTTTATGACAGCCCCATCTAGTTCGCAGCCCATAACCCTCTGAAAACCGTGTCCCAGCATTCGCTTGCGAAATGGGATGCGGTTTCCGCTTGCGGCCCCGTTGGGAAGCCGCATCCCGTTTCTCGACCGAATACTGGGATGCAATTTCCACAGAGCCTCTCAACCGGAAAGTGCATCCCATTCCATAGCCAAATTCCGGGATGGACTTTCCGAAATTCCGCCCATCCGGAAAGCCCATCCCACCCTGAACACATCCGGGTACGTTTTTTCAGCTACCTGCTACGCCCAGGCTCTGCAATTTGGCGCCCGCCCGGCGGCGTCTTGCTGCATGAATCCCATCGAATGGTGCGAAAAGAAGCCCGGATACGTTTGGCAGCCGTACTCCATCTGACGATACATCCAGCGAATGCACGAGACTGTATCATTCAAAACCGACTCATCATCCGGATGATGGAAAATATCGCCCCAGACGCTTGCCACAGCGCACCCCCGTGTCAAGAAAAAAGCCCCGAGAAATTCGAGGCTTTCACGTTTGTATTATTTCGAGCGCACGACGGCGATTGCCTACTCGCCCAGCACGGCCTTTTTGGCGGCTGCAGCCATGTTGTCCAGATCCTCCTTGGTGGGATGATCCTTCGCGGCAACCCAGTTGTCGAGCAGCATCTTAGCGCGGGCGTTTTCGGGATCTTGCTCGAGCATGGCCTCGTAACGCTGCTTGACCGCGGGGCCCATCTTGCCCTGGCACATCGCCCAGCCCGCAAGCTCGGCATCCTCGGCCAAATTGGAGGTCACGCGATCGATAATCTGCTGAAAATAGCTCTGGTCGGCACCGAAGCCGCAGGTGCCAAACAAAAAGACGCGCTTGCCATGCAGGGCGGAAAGCAGCGCCGCCACCGAGGGCGTGCAGGCGCCCTTGTCGCACCAAAAACCAACGAGCACCGTATCGGCAGCGCAGGCACCCTGTGCCTCGTGCGCGACCTGCTCCGGATCTGCATCATCGCTCAGCGCGGCGGCGTGGATAAACTCGACACCCGCAGCCTGCAGGGCGCGCTTAATCGCCCCCGAAACCATCCTGGTATTACCGCTCTTGCTGTTGACCACCATAGAGCATGTCATAGTCACGTTGCCTCGTTTCCCCCGAAACTCGAGCCATTAATGCAATTTGTTAAAAGCATATCTTAGTACTATCGACGCAGATGTAAACCATCTGCCGCTAATCGGCAGCCCCTACTGGGCTCTACTGGGCAAACTGGCTGCGGTAGAGCTCGGCGTAGAAGCCGCCTGCCGCTAGCAGCTCGTCGTGTGTGCCCCGCTCGATAATCTGGCCGTCGCGCATGACCAGAATGCAGTCGGCGTTGCGAATGGTGCTCAGGCGGTGCGCCACCACAAAGCTCTTGCGACCAGCCATGAGCTCGTCGAATGCTGCCTGCACCTGCAGCTCGGTGCGGGTATCGATGCTCGACGTTGCCTCGTCCAGCAGCAAGATCGCCGGGTCGGTAAGCATGACGCGCGCGATGCACAGCAGCTGTTTTTGACCCTGGCTAAACGTGCCGCCGTCCTCGCCAATCACCGTGTCGTAGCCGCCTGGCAGCTGCACGATAAACTTGTGCGCATGCGCGCGCTTGGCCGCCTCGATAACCTGTTCGCGTGTGGCATCGGGACAACCGTAGGCGATGTTGTCCGCCACGGTGCCCTCGAACAGCCACGTATCCTGCAGCACCATGCCAAAGGCACGGCGCAGGCTTGCGCGCGTGTAGTCACGCGAGGAACGGCCATCGACCGCGATGCGACCGGCGTCGATATCGTAGAACCGCAGCAGCAAATTGATGAGCGTTGTCTTGCCACAGCCCGTGGGACCGACCAGGGCAAAGCGCATGCCGGGCTTGGCATCGATGCAGATATCCTGCAGCAGTTTGCGGTCGGGCACATAGCTAAAGTCCACGTGCTCAAAGGTCACCTCACCCTGCGGGGCGGCAAGTTCAACGGCATCCGCCGCATCAGGCTCCTGCTCGCGGGCATCGAGCAGCGCAAACATGCGGCGCGCCGAGGCGTACGCGGTCTGAATCTGCGTAATAACGTTGGTAACCTCGTTGAACGGCCTGGTGTACTGGTTGGCGTAGGACAGGAAGATCTGCACGCCGCCCACCGTGAGCGCCGCAGGCACGCCCGTGATCACGCCCACGCAGCCGATCACAGCAACCACGGCATAGATGATGTTGTTGATAAAGCGCGTACCGGGATTGGAAAGCGAGCCCATAAACTGCGCGCGCTCACCTGCCGTATAGAGCTCGGCGTTGAGGGCGTCGAAGCGCGCTTGGGCGTTCGGGCCGTAGGCAAACGCATCCACCAGCTTTTGCTCGCCCACATACTCCTCGATATGACCGCCCAGTTGACCCTGAATACGCTGCTGGGCCGTAAAGCTCTTATTGGAAAGCTTGGCGATGGCGCCGGCCGCAAAGATGGAAAGCGGCGTGACGAGCACCACCACGAGCGTCATGGTCAGGTTGATGGAGAGCATAAACGCGAGCGTGCCCACAATGGTGATAACGCCGGTAAAGAGCTGCGTGAAGCCCTGCAGCAGACCATCGCCCACCTGGTCGACGTCGTTGACTACGCGGCTCATAAGGTCACCATGGGCATGGCTGTCGATAAAGCTGAGCGGCATGCGGCTGAGCTTGTCGCTCGCCTCCACGCGCATGTCGCGCACTGTCTCGTAGGACAGGCGGTTAACGCAGTAGCCCTGCAGCCACTGGAAGGCCGCCGCGCCCACCACGACAATCGCAAGCTTGGTGACGAGCGGCAGCAGCGCATCGAAGTCCACCTGCCCGGTGGCGACGATCAGGTCGATGCCCTCACCAATGAGGATGGGCGTGTAGAGCTGCAGAATCACCGAGATGGCGGCGCTCACAAACGACGCCGTAAACGAAATACGGTGCGGGCGAACATAGCCCAGCAGGCGGCGCGTCACCGCGCCCACGGGATAGCGCTCGGGATCACCGGGTTGGCGCGGGCCGTCGCCCAGGTCGTTGAGGTTATCGTTGCCGGACACATTAGCGGTCATCGTGGCGACCGAACCGGAAGAAGTATACGGGTTCATCTAGCAACCCTCCTTTGAGCAAGTAGGCGCAGGGGCAGTCGGGGCGGACGCGGGCACCGTGCTCCCCTGCTGGCCCTCGAGCTCCTCGCGGCGCAGCTGCAACTGGCAAATCTCGCGATAGAGCTGGCAGCTTGCATACAGCTCGTCATGCGTGCCCAGGCCCGCGACCGAGCCGTGATCGAGCACGCAGATCATGTCGGCGTCGCGCACGGTCGAGACGCGCTGGCTCACAATCACCGTGGTCAGCGGCAGCCCACCCTCGGCGGCACCGCGCATGCTTCGTTCGCGAATGGCATGGCGAAGCGCCGCATCGGTCTTAAAATCGAGCGCCGAGGCGGAGTCGTCCATGATCAATATCTGAGGCGAGCCCACCAGGGCGCGCGCGATGGTCAGGCGCTGGCGTTGGCCACCGCTGAAGTTCTTACCGCCCGCCTCGACCGGGGCATCGAGCCCCTGCGGCTTGTTGCGCACGAATTCGCTGGCCTGCGCCATATCGAGCGCCGCCCAGAGCTCATCGTCGGTCGCTGACTCGTCACGCCAGGTCAGGTTGCTGCGGATGGTGCCGCTCACCAGCGACGCGCGCTGCGGGACGGTCGCGACCACATGGCGCAGCTGGTCGAGCGGCCAGGCGCGCACGTCGGCGCCCATCACGCTCACGCTGCCAGCGCTCGCATCGTACAGGCGCGGGATAAGCGAAACGAGCGTGGACTTGCCGCTGCCCGTGCCGCCGATAATGCCGAGCGTCTTGCCCAGCGGCAGCTCCAGCGTCACATCGCTCACGGCATTTGCCGCGCCCACGCCAAACGAAAAGCTCGCATGGTCAAAGCTCAACGCAGGAACGGGAGCGACATTGCCCGGCTCGGGCAGTGCGACCGGCTGGTTGCCCTCATCGGTAATGCTCGGCACGCAATTGAGCACCTCGTTGATACGCGACGCGCTGGCGCTCGACTTGGTAAAGACCACGACCAGGTTGGCGACATACACGATGGAGGTGAGGGTCTGCGTCATGTAGTTGACGAACGCCATGACCTGGCCCTGCGTAAGCTCGCCCACGTTGACCTGGATGCCGCCCACCCACAGGATGGCGCACACACCCAGGTTCATCACCAAAAACGTGACGGGATTAAGGATTGACGAAAGCTTGCCCACCGCGATGGCGGTATGTGCCTGGTCATCGGCCGCTTGGGCAAAGCGCTCGCGCTCGTGGTCCTCGCGCACAAAGGCGCGAACCACGCGGGCGCCCGAAAGGCCCTCGCGGCAGATAAGCGCGATGCGATCGAGCTTTGCCTGCAGCTGCCTGTAATACGGGATGCAGCGCGCCATGACAAACCAAAACACCAGGCCGATGGCGGGCGTGCAAATCAAAAAAATCATGCCGAGCTTAAGGTCGATGGCAAGGGCCGCGACCATGGAGCCCACCGCCAGGAAAGGCCAGCGAATGAGCATACGCACGCCCAGCGCCACGGCGAGCTGCACCTGGTTGACGTCGTTGGTAATGCGCGTGATGAGCGACGGCGTGCCGAAGCGGTCGAGTTCGGCATAGCTCAGCTTGTTGATGTGCTGGTAGAGTGCGCCGCGAATGTCAGTACCCATGCCCTGCGAGGTGAGCGCCGCCATCTTTTGGCAGACGAGCGTAAACGAGATGCCGATCACGGCCATGGCGGCAAGCACCATGCCGTAGTGGACGACGGCGTCCACGTCGTGCGAGCCAATGCCCTTATCGATCATCTGGGCAATCACCAGCGGCGTCAGCAGGTCAAAGATTACTTCGACCAGCTTGCACGCAGGACCAATCACCATATAGCGGCGAAACTTACCGCCAAAACGCCTGAGCAGCTCAATCATGTATAGGCGCTCCCTATCATCATCCACATTCAATTCGAACCATGATAGTACCGCCACCCCAAAAGAAGCGTAAACAACTCGTCATTTCTAATGGGATTCGGTTTCCAAAGAAGCGGAGAGGCACGCGCACACCCAGCCAGTGTCGGGTCGATCACTTGGTATACTTACATTAGTGCTACCAAGTTGAGC
Organism: uncultured Collinsella sp.; assembly: GCA_900541475.1. Taxonomy (GTDB): domain Bacteria; phylum Actinomycetota; class Coriobacteriia; order Coriobacteriales; family Coriobacteriaceae; genus Collinsella. Next base: position 2,677 of record UQJV01000044.1, on the reverse strand, counting down.
CGCCGACCCTTGAAATGAGGTGCCGAGATGAACGACATTTTCGCAAGAAGAGCAAGACGAGCAACCTTGGGCATCGCCCTTTCCGCGGCACTTGTCGCGGGAATCGCTCCCGTAACGGCGATCGCGGCAGAAACCAGTTCCCCCACCGGTGCGGCCGTTTCGCAGACGAGCGCCGCCAACAGCAATTCGGGCGCCCCGCAGACAGAAGACGCGGCCGCCGCAAAAGAAAAAGCGTATGCAGCCATGCAGGAAGCGCTCAAAAACCTCGAGGCCGCAAAAAACGCCGCAAGTCCCGAGAAAATTGCGAGATTCAATGATGACATTGCCCGTTTTCAAGAGCTCCGCGACAAGATGGCGGCGCAAGCCGCCGAATTGAGGGAATCCCTTCCCACCATGCAAGCGGACATCGATGCAGCCCAAGCCAAATACGACAAGGCCATCAACCGGGTAAGCGAGCTCCAAGCAAAATTAGACATGAAACTTGAGGAGCTTAAGGCAGTCGAAGTACTCGGCGACGAGGAGCTTGCCGAAACTATTAAACAGCAAATAAAGTCGTTGCGCCAAGAGATCGTAACGGCAAAAGCGCGAGTTGACTTTTGCGAAATGGAGCTCCGCGAGGTCCAGGACCGCCTCAAAAGGCAGGAAAGACAAGTTAATGACTGTGAACGTGCTGTAGAGAAATATAAAGCCAATATCGACCAGTTCACAGCCTGGCGAGATGCGCTCCTCGACAATTTGAAAAAAGCGCAAACGGCCTATGGCGACGCCTGCAAGGCATACGAAGAGGCAAAGGCCGCGGCAGACAAGGCCACCTCGCCCGAGATAACGCAACCGACCGAGACGACGCCTCCCTCCAACTCGGCGCAACCGGCCGAGGCGACACAGCCCACCGGCTCGTCCGCGACCGGCAAAAATACCCCGCCAAGCTCCACCAAGCAGGCGAACTTGAGCAGCGGCAAGCAAGCAGATACGACCGCCGGCAAGCTCGCGAACACGGGCGACGCAGCGCCGAGCGCAATCGCACTCGCAGGAATCGCCGCCGCAGGACTCGGAATAACCGCCACAGCCACACGCCGCCTCAAGAACTCAAAATAGCCGCCAGAGCATACTACCTTCGCCAATCCACAAACCCAGAGACAAAAAGAGGCCCGTTTCCCCAGGGAAACGGGCCTCTTTACTTGTAAAAACAAATGGTAATGCCGCCGTCTCTTGAACCACGCAGCCATCAATGCCCAGACAACACTAGCAAGCCGCGTTCCTTAAGGGATAGATTTAATGGCTGTTAATCAAGGGGTATACGCGCACGCCCGATCAATGGCGGGCAAACCGCCTGATATACTTACATTAGTGCTACCAAGTTAGTCGCCAACCCTTGAAATGAGGTGCCGAGATGAACGACATTCTCGCAAGAAGAGCAAGACGAGCAACCGTGGGCATCGCCCTTTCCGCGGCACTTGTCGCGGGAATCGCCCCCGCAACGGCGATAGCGGCAGAAACCAGTTCCCCCACCGGTGCAGTTGCCTTGCAGACGGAAGATGCGGCCGCCGCAAAAGAAAAAGCGCATGCAGCCATGCAGGAAGCGCTCAAAAACCTCGAGGCCGCAAAAGTTGCCGCAAGTCCCGAGAAACTTGCGGAAATCGATGATGACATTGCCGCTTTTCAAGAGATCTACGACATGGTGGTGGCGGAAGCCGCCAAACGGAGGGAGCCCCTTCCCGCTATGCAAGCGGACGTCGATGCAGCCCAAGCCAAATACGATGAGGCCCACAACCGGACAAGCGGCCTTCAGGCAGAATTAAATAAGGCAATCGACGACGGAGCTTCTAACGAAACTATTAAGCAGTTGCGAGGTGAGATCATGTCGGCAGAAAGGCGAGAAAAATCTTGTGAAGATGATCTTCACCGCTGCCAACGCCGGCTCGAAAGCCAGGAAAAACGGGTTCAGTATTTCGAAAGTGAGGCAGAGGAAGCCAAAGCCCACATCGATGAGGACGTAGCCAAGCGAGATGCGCTCCTCGGCGATTTGGAAAAGGCGCAAGCGGCCTATGACGACGCCTGCAAGGCATACGAAGAGGCGAAAGCCGCGGCAGACAAGGCCACCTCGCCCGAGATAGCGAAACCGACCGAGACAGTGCCTCCCTCCGGCTCAGCGCAACCCGCCGAGGCGACACCGCCCGTTGGCTCACCTGCAACCGGCAAAGACGCCCTACCAAGCTCCACCAAGCAAGCGAACACAAGCAGCGGCAAGCAAGCAGATACGACCGCCGGCAAGCTCGCAAACACGGGCGACACAGCACCGAGCGCAATCGCACTCGTAGCAGTCGCCGCCGCAGGCCTCGGAATAACCGCCACTGCCACACGCCGCATCAAGAACTCAAAATAGCTGCCAGCGGTTATTGTCTTCGCCAATCCACAAGCCCAGAGACAAAAGAGGTCCGTTTCCCCACCTAGGGAAACGGACCTCTTTAACTGCAAAAATTCAAACAACAGCACCGCCGCCTCTTAAACTACGTAGCCATCAATGCCCAGACAACGCCAGCGAGCAGCAAAAGGCACGGGATTAAATTATTCAGATAAATGTGACCCTTCAGGCGGTTTTGGTCGGCTACCCGCGAGTGCCGGCAGGGCGCTTGGTAGTCGAGCGATCCCGCAGGCGAAGCCGAGGACCAGCGAGACA
>UQJV01000043.1 GCA_900541475.1 uncultured Collinsella sp. | reverse complement strand
GCCGACCGCAATGGTCGGCGCCCTTTTTGGTGCACGGGGATTGAGTTGGTCTGTACCACCGCAAAGGTGCCTTGCCCCTTTGCGGTGGTTGGCGGTTAGGCGGAGGGAAGGCCCGGGGTGTTGGCGGTCTGCTGCGGCTTGAGGCGGGCGTTGCGCCAGATGATCTGGATGGCGTAACCGAGCGTAAAGACGAAGGCTACGCCGCTGACAAAGCTGCCCATAAGGGGGAGTGCCGTGAGTGCGCCCGCGGCGATACCGCCCACGGCGGCCATGGCGTAGCGGTTCTGGTTGTGTCCGACCATGCGTGCGATCGCGGTGCCCGTAAATGCCGCCGAGACTAGGGCGATACCGATTACGGCGCACATGAGGGCACCGGCGAGTGACAGGCCTGCAATCGAGATGATGAGCAGCAGGACGGCGGGAATGGCGGCCGCCGTGCCCAAAAGACCGCTCACCCACAGCGGCGTGGGACGCTGGCGGAGCATGCCGGCGGCACTGGTGGTCGCACGCGGAAAGACGAGCTCGAGCAGCAGTGCGACAAAGCAGGTAGAAAGCGCCGCGGCAACGATGCCGCCGATGGTGTCGTTAATCGTAGAGGTGTTCTCGTTCTCGGTGCGGTCAATCTTGAGGGCCCCGACCTGAGCGCCCTCGGCCCGCTCGGGATCCTCGGAGATATGGGCGTTCACCGTGCCGGTGATGTGAGCGTTTTTACCCAGGATGAGTTTGTCGGCCCAGACCTCGACATCGCCATCGACGGTGCCGTCGATGGTTACCGTACTGCCCGCGAGCGCTGCCGACTTGGCAGAGCCGCGCAGGGCAACCGTCTCGCCCATCGCGTAAAAACAGTTGGCGGTGCTACCGGTGTTGAGCACGACGTGCTGACCGGCTACCGTCACGCTGCCATCGATGGCGGTTTTGGAGATATCGATGGTGCGCGCCGCCAGGCGAACGGCTCCGCCTACGGTGCAGTCGCGAATCGATAGGCTGTCGCCCGCTGCGATAATATCGCGGTCGATAGAGGCATCGTCCAGGTTAAGGTTTTGGCCGGCCCAGTACAGGTCGCCCTCGGCGCCAGACGGAGTTGAGTCGGCTTCGGTTGCGAGTACGTTGCCCGCGGTGTCTGTGCCGGCGAACGACGCCGTGGGCAGTACGGTCAGCGCAAGCGCAATCAGTGCGAATAGGAGGACGATGCGGGCCCGCGCTTTACGGCGCTGGGTCGACGGTGCTAGGTTGCAGGGCATAGTGAATCCTTCGTTAGATACTCGACATGTATCTAACAGGGTACCCAACGCGCGGGCGCTCTAAAAGAACCTCTCAGTTGCATTTCGGAGGGTCGTGCCGCGCTGTCTACTTTTTGCGATGCAAAAAGCGCGCGATGTCTTCTTCGGTAGGGCTTTTGATGTCAAAGCGCAGCGAGAGCCAGCGCAGACCCATGGTCACGACAACGCATACGACCAGCGCGGCGACATTGCTCATGATGCCGCTCATAACGAGACACACATAGCTTGTCGATCCGGCGATGGCGGCGATGGCATAAAAGTTAGTACGTTGGAAAATGCCCGGAACCACGCCCATAAAGCCGTCGCGCAGCATGCCGCCGCCCACCGCGGTGAAGAAGCCCATCATGACGCATACGGCGGGTGCAAATCCGTAGACCAGCGCCTTGTCCGCGCCGGTTGCCGCATAGATGCCGACCGAGATGATATCGAGCAGGGGAATGAGTTTATCGGGCTTGTCGACAATCGCCGGGAAGATGTAGATGATGGCCGCCGTGGCGATGGAGAGCGGCAGCGCCATTGGCTGGTTGAGGATATAGACGTTGCCGACCTGGAGTGTCATATCACGCAAAAGACCGCCGCCCAGACCGCAGACCACCGCGAGCGCGACCGCGCCCACCAGGTCGAGCTTATGTTCGCGCGCAACCAGCACACCCGAGATCGATGCAGCGACAACGGCGAACATCTCGAGCCAAAATGGGATAGCGACCATGGCATCCGAGGCATGTGAGGTAACGGTTACAGCGGCGACGACGGGCAAGATGGGGTCCTTTGAGTTGCGGGTTTGGACAATGCCCGTACATAGTACATGTTCGGCGCCGATTGCGACCCTATTGCTCGGCAAACGGTCGGGGCTGGGTTGATGCTGAACGCGATGGGGGCGTGGCTGAATAGGAGTGATGTCCAAATTTTGAGCGAAGCTCAAAATTTATCCGGTCGGCTGGCGCCGACCGCGCTGCGCTAAAAACGCGCCACGGGCGCGTTTTCTTTACGCTCCGCGCCCTATTGGGTTCGAATCCCTCCTCCTCCGCCGTATTTGCTTGTTAGGGACTCAAAACAAAAAAGCTCCCTTTCCTGGGAGCTTTCTCAATCTAAATGGCGGAGGAGGAGGGATTCGAACCCTCGTGACCTTATACAGGCCAAACGGTTTTCGAGACCGCCGCATTCAACCACTCTGCCACCCCTCCGCGTGGGGTAAAAACAAAGCAGGCTCTAAGGCCTGCTTTGGAATTAACTGGCGGAGAGTCAGGGATTTGAACCCTGGAGACGCTTTTGACGCCTACACGATTTCCAATCGTGCTCCTTCGGCCACTCGGACAACTCTCCGTTAAATGCGAAAGTCAGTATACACGAGGAATCGAAAAGTGCAAACAGAAAACTTGGCATTTTTTAAACCGCTCGCTCCGCGGCCGTATCCGGCATGCGCAAGATAAGTACTAAAAAAGCATCCTGACCAGCCAGATCCCTCTCGATAACCTGTTCAAAATAGGTATTCATGAATGACGTGGCGGCGAATTTTAAAATTTTGAAGCAATCGATCGAACCGATGGTATGCATTTTGCGACCACAACCCTGCAATCGGCGACCTGCGGTTTGATTTGGTTTGCCTCGCCGCGGCGTATCTTGCTATCGAATCCGTCAAGCTCTTGGTCAGCATTTGGTTGGAATACGCATGAAGAGCCATGTAAGCATGGACATATGTGGAGGTCATGAGGTTGTAGCTGCTTATTCTTGCAGCCTGGGAGGTTGAAAGATATTATTACCAAGTCTTTTCCTGCTTCAGGCGCACCTTCACGACCTGAAGCCACATTTGCCCAGAGGAGGTGACAATATGAAGGCTTATGAACTGCTGTTCTTTGTTGACCCGTCGCTCGACCCCGAGACTCGTCTCGCTGTTATGAAGCGTATCGATACCACGATCGCTGAGGGCGCTGGCAAGGTCGACTCCGTTGACGAGTGGGGCAAGCGCAAGCTCGCCTACGAGATCAACGACCTCACCGATGGTGACTACACCCTCATCAACTTCCACGCAGATCCTACCCAGATCGCCGAGCTTGATCGCGTCCTGCGCATCACCGACGCTGTGGTCCGCCACATGATCGTCCGTCGCGACGACCAGGAGTAAGACTGTCGTTTTGGACTGGGCTTGTGCCCCAAGAGGAAGTAGTGAGTTATGAGCATCAATCGAGTGAACATCACCGGTAACCTCACCCGCGATCCCGAGCTGCGCGCCACCGCCGGCGGAACCCAGGTTCTGTCCTTTGGCGTCGCCGTGAACGATCGTCGCCGCAATGCGCAGACTGGCGAGTGGGAGGACTATCCCAACTTTGTCGACTGCACTATGTTTGGCACCCGCGCCGAGGCCGTGAGCCGTTTCCTGGCAAAGGGAAACAAGGTCGCGATCGAGGGCAAGCTGCGCTACAGCTCTTGGGAGCGCGACGGTCAGCGCAGGAGCAAGCTTGAGGTCATCGTCGATGAAATCGAGTTTATGAGCTCCCGTGGTGGCCAGGGTGGCTACGATCAGGGCGGTTACGCCCCCGCAGCTCCCACGCCCGCAGCACGTCCTGCCGCACCGGTGGCTACGCCGCCCGCGGTCGACGTCTACGATGAGGACATCCCGTTCTAAGGGTTGTTCGCCTATTTTTGAGTGAGAGGCGGCTTCGGCTCGCCGAAGTTGCCAAATGAAAGGTATTTTGACATGGCTAATGATTATTCTGCACGTCAGCCGCGTCGTAAGTACTGCCAGTTCTGCAAGGAGAACACTGAGTTCATCGACTATAAGGACACTCAGCTTCTCCGTAAGTACATGACCGACCGTGGCAAGATCAAGCCCCGTCGCGTCACTGGCGCTTGCACGCAGCATCAGCATGACATCGCCAACGCCATCAAGCGCGCCCGCGAGATGGCTCTCCTGCCGTACACCGTCCCCGTGGTTTCCTCTCGTGGCAACCGCGACCGCGGCTAAGAAGGGAGACGCATCATGAAGGTTATTCTTCTCGATGAGATCAAGGGCAAGGGCGGCGAGGGTGACGTCGTAGAGGTCGCTCAGGGTTACGCTGAGAACTTCCTGTTCCCCAAGAAGCTCGCTGTTGCCGCCACCAAGGGCAACCTCAAGCAGCTTGACGAGCGTCGCAACAACATCGCCAAGCGCGAGGCCGTCCGTCTGGCTACTGCCAACGAGACCAAGGCTGCCTTCGAGGGCAAGCAGGTCACCGTTGACGTCAAGGTTGGCGACGAGGGCATCCTCTTTGGCTCCGTTACCGCCGCTATGATCGCTGACGCCATCAAGGATCAGCTCGGTATGGACATCGACCGCAAGCGCGTCGAGCTCGGTAAGCCCATCAAGGTTGCCGGTGCCCACACCGTCGCTATCTCGCTGTACCGCGAGATCAAGGCCGAGGTTGTCGTTCTCGTCGGCGTTACCGCCGAGGAGCTCGCTGCCGAGACTGAGGTCGAGGAGGCCGCTGAGGTCGCCGAGGCCGAGACCGCCGAGGTCGAGACCGAGGCTGCTGCCGAGTAGCATTTGCTGCAACGCAACAATCTTGTTCTAAGAAGGGCGCTCTGGGAGACCAGGGCGCCCTTTTGTTTTTTGCGCTGGGTGAGTTCATAGCAGTCATTGAGATGCGGTCCCGTGCATAGGACCGTTTACCCGTTTGGTTCGGTGATGATTGCCAAGGCGCGGCTCGATTTATAGCCGTGGCTGATACTATGGATGCTCGCAAGCGATATGAATGAGGATGCTCATGGCATATGACGATAGGGAGAGGGGGCTGACGGTCGAGGACCGTGGCTCCAAGTTGGGTCTCCCCCAAAACCAAGATGCAGAGGCCAACGTACTGGCCGCTATGCTGCTATCGCCCGAGGTGGTCGAAGAGGCTCAGGTCGAGCTGCAGCCCGATGACTTCTATCGGCCCATTCATAAGACCATCTATACCGCGATGGTCGATATGTACAACAGTCGCATCCCCATCGACTCCATCTCGCTGATCGATTACCTGCGAAGCATCAACAAGCTCGATGCCGTGGGTGGCGAGGCGTACATTTTGGAGCTGATGGGTCAGACCCTGTCGCTCGTCAACTGGCAGCACCATGCCGCCATCGTTCGTCGCGACTCGATGTTGCGCGAGCTGATTGGCGCCACCAACGAGATCAACGCGCTGGCCTACAACGCCCCCACCGATACTAAGGAGGTCGTGGAGCTGGCTGAGAGCAAGCTGCTCAAGGTCACGGCGCGTGAGGTCAAGTCGAGCTACAAGACGCTGACCGAGTTTATGGTCGAGGCCTATAACGAGGCCGAGGAAGTGTGCAAGGCCGGCGGTCAGGCCGCAGGCGTGCCCACGGGCTTCCCGTCGCTCGATCGTATGCTCATGGGCTTCCGCGAGGGCCAGCTCATCATTATCGGCGCCCGCCCCGCCGTGGGTAAGACGTCGTTCGCCCTGAACTTGGCGCTCAATGCCGCCGCCGCTGGCTATACCGTCGGCTTCTTCTCGCTGGAGATGTCGGGCAAGGAAATTGCCCAGCGTCTGATTTGCGCTTATGCCATGATCTCGATCAGCGATTTCCGTACGGGCCGCATTAGCCCCGAGCAGTGGGCCAATATCAATGAGGCCACGCAGACGCTGTCCAAGCTCGATATTCTGATTGACGATACGCCCGGCACCACGGTGACCGAGATTCGCGCCAAGAGCCGCCGTATGCTCCATAACAAGGAGAAGGCAATCATCATTCTGGACTACCTGCAGCTGGTGAGTCCTCCGCCGGGCCGTCGTTCCGAGAGCCGTACCGTCGAGGTCTCCGAGATGTCGCGTGGCCTGAAGATTATGGCCAAGGAGCTCAAGATCCCGCTGATCGCGCTGTCGCAGTTGTCGCGTCAGGTTGAATCCCGTACCGGCAAGCGCCCGCAGCTGTCCGACCTGCGTGAATCGGGCTCCATCGAGCAGGATGCCGATATCGTCATGTTCTTGGACCGATCTGCCGACGAGGCCGAGGCCTCGCGCGACGACCGACCCGACGAGGGCGTTACGCGTATTGTCGTGGCTAAGAACCGTTCGGGCCCGATCGGCGACGTCGACCTGATGTTCCTGCCGGCATCCACCAAGTTCTATGAGCTTGATGGGGCGCATACCGAGGAGTAGGACAGGCGCCCGTTGCACGGGTATACTAGGAATGTTTTGTGCTTCTGCGCGCTTGCGGTGCGCGGACAGTCCATGAATGTGAGGAGTAAACATGCCGTCAACCGTTTTGGTCGGTGCCCAGTGGGGCGATGAGGGCAAGGGTAAGATCTGCGACCTAGTCGCCGGCGACTTTGATGCCGTCGTGCGCTACTCGGGCGGCAACAACGCCGGCCACACCATCGTCGTCAACGGCAAGAAGTACGGCCTGCACCAGGTGCCCTCCGGCATTATGTATTCCGACCACGTGTCGGTGATCGGTAACGGCTGTGTCGTCAACCCCAAGGTTGTCCTTGAGGAGATCGACATGTTCGAGGCCGACGGCATCACCACCAAGAATCTCAAGATTAGCGGCAACGCGCATGTCATCATGCCGTACCACATCGATCTGGATGGCGCCTTTGAGCAGAAGCTCGGCAAGAAGAACATCGGTACCACCAAGCGCGGCATCGGTCCGTGCTACCAGGACAAGATGGCCCGTATTGGCCTGCGTATGCAGGACATGCTGGACGAGGCGCTGTTCCGCGATAAGCTGGAGACCGCTCTTGCCCGCGTGAACCCCGAGCTGGAGCTCATCTACAACCTGCCCACCTACACCGTGGACCAGATTTGTGACGAGTACCTGCCCATGGCCGAGCGCCTGCGCCCTTACATCACCGAGACGAGCCTGCTGCTCAACAATATGATCGATGAGGGCAAGGACTTGCTGTTTGAGGGCGCCCAGGCGACGCTGCTCGACATCGACCACGGCACCTATCCGTACGTGACGTCTTCTAACTGCACCGCTGGCGGCGCCATTACCGGTTCCGGTGTCGGCATGAAGAACGTCGACCGCGTGCTGGGCGTCATGAAGGCCTACATCACCCGCGTCGGTTCGGGCCCCATGCCCACCGAGCTTTCCTACGAGTCCGAGGCCGGCCACACGCTGACCGAGGAGGGCTACGAGTACGGCGTGACCACCGGTCGCCGTCGTCGCTGCGGCTGGTTTGACGGCCCTATCGCCAACTATGCCTCGCGCGTCAACGGTCTCACCGACATCGCCGTGACCAAGCTCGACGTGCTTTCGGCCTTCGACACCATTAAGGTGTGCGTTGCCTATGACGTCGACGGCGAGCGCTACACGAGCGTGCCCGAGCATCAGGTGCGCTTTGAGCATGCCAAGCCCATCTACGAGGAGCTCCCTGGCTGGAAGTGCGACATCACCGGCTGCCGCAGCTTTGACGAGCTGCCGCAGGAGGCTCAGGACTACGTGGCATTTATCGAGGATCTGGCACACACCCGCGTAACGTTTATCGGCGTCGGCGCCGGTCGCGAGCAGATCATCAACCGATTCTGGAAGTAATCGGTTTATACGGTTATTGCGATATACCCCTTTGCAGCCCGGACGGGCGGCCGAGGGGTATATTTGCTTGTAATGGGCCCGCTTGGTTGGCGGGCCGTTAATCCATAGAGGAGGCACCCTTGAAGGCGGACACTCAAACCATCGACATCCTGTTGTTGGGCAGCGGCGGCCGCGAGCATGCTCTGGCAGCCAAGCTCGCAGCATCACCGCGCGCCGGCAAGCTCTACATCGCGCCGGGTAACGGCGGCACCACGAGCTGCGGCGAGAACGTGGTTCTCGACGATTGCGATCCTGCGGCCGTGGCAGCGTTTGCCCAGAGCCATGGATGCGGACTCGTGGTGATTGGCCCCGAGGCTCCGCTCGTGGCTGGCGTTGCCGACGCCGTCCGCGCGGCGGGTATCCCGTGCTTTGGTCCGGGTGCCGAGGGTGCCCAGATGGAGGGCTCCAAGCTGTTCTCCAAGCAGCTCATGGGGCGCGCGAACATCCCGACGGCCGCCTATGGCTCGTTTACTGACGAGGCCTCGGCTCTTGCTTATGTGCGCGAGCAGGGCGCTCCGCTGGTCGTGAAGGCCGACGGCCTTGCCGCGGGCAAGGGCGTTATTGTGGCAACCGAGCTTTCGCAGGCCGAGGAAGCTGTGCGTGAGTGCTTTGGCGGCACCTTTGGTGATGCCGGCAACACGGTGGTTATCGAGGAGATGCTCGTTGGCCCCGAGTGCTCGCTGCTGGCCTTTACCGACGGCAAGACCGTCCGTCCCATGGCTACCTCGCAGGACCACAAGCGCGCGCTTGAGGGCGATCTTGGCCCCAACACGGGTGGCATGGGCGTCTACAGCCCGGTGCCTATCGTGACCGACGAGGAGCACGCCACCATGGTGAAGGTCATGGAGCAGACCGTGGCAGAGCTCGCCGCCGAGGGCATCGACTACCGCGGCTGCCTGTACGGTGGCTTTATGCTTACCCCCGCCGGCCCCAAGGTGCTGGAGTTCAATGCTCGCTTTGGCGATCCCGAGACGCAGGTCGTGCTGCCGCGCCTTAAGAACGACCTGGTCGAGGTTATGCTGGCCTGCGCCAACTGCGAACTCGATCAGATTGAGCTCGATTGGCGTGACGAGTGGGCCGTGGCCGTTGTCCTGACGAGCGCGGGCTATCCCGGCAGCTATGAGAAGGGCAAGGTCATCACCGGTATCGAGGATGCCGAGGCCATGGAGAACGTGACGGTGTACCATGCCGGCACCGCTGTGGTGGACGGCAAGCTCGTGACCAACGGCGGTCGCGTGCTCGCCGTGACCGCGCTGGGCGACACGTTCGAGAACGCTCGCGACCTTGCCTACGAGGCCTGCGAGAAGATCGACTTTGAGGGCAAGACCCTGCGTCACGACATTGGCCTGCGCGCGCTGCGTGGCCGCGACGCCTGGGATGCCTAAAATCCGAGAGGGATGAGACGGATGGACGATAAGAACGAAGAGCTCGTGGACGCGCAGATCGTCGAGGAAGACGGTCGCGCGTACGGGCATGCCGAGGGCGAGCCCGGTGGCGAGATCGCTGACGAGCCGGCGCTGGTGCTGGGCGACGACGACCCACATGACGCCCTGCTGCACGAGAAGATTCTTTCGGAGGAGTGTGCCTGGAAGGGCAAGATCCTCGACGTCCACCGTCTTGAGGTTGAGCTGCCTAACGGTCACCGCAGTGCCCGCGATATCGTTCGCCATCCGGGTGCGGCGGCCGTCGTGGCGCTGACCGAAAGCGGCAAGATCGTGCTGGTGCGTCAGTACCGCACCGCCATCGACCGCGTGACGGTCGAGATTCCCGCCGGCAAGCTCGACCCGGGCGAGGACCCGCTCGATTGCGCCAAGCGCGAACTGCATGAGGAGACGGGCTTTAAGGCCGGCCGCATCCGCTTTTTGACGTCGATTGTCACGACCTGCGGTTTTTGCGACGAGATTATTCACATCTACCTGGCTACCAAGCTCGAGTTTGATGCGCCCGATCCCGACGATGACGAGTTTGTCAACGTCGACCTGGTACCACTGCACGAGCTGATCGACGCCGTGCTCGACGGTAAGATCGAGGACGCCAAGACCGTCGTGGGCGCCTTGGCCTGCGATAGCATCGCTCACCGACTAGGCGGGGCTGAGCTGTAACGAGCGGGAATGATTCCGCAGGTTTGTGTAAGTCAGCGAAAGCGCCCCATTTGAGACAAGGTGGCCTAAAAGAGGAGGGAAGCGTATGGATATACGCGACCGACGATTGAAGGCCAGATTGTCCAAATGGGGCGCTTGCAGCGTCGAGACGAAACGCGGTTTGGTAAAACCGCGTAAGGTGATTATGTTTAGAAGGTTTTTGTCTTATTACAAGCCCCAGATGGGGCTTTTTGTTGCTGATACTATTTGTGCCCTGGTGCTTGCCGCCATTGACCTGGCGTTTCCCATTATCTTGCGCAATCTGACCGGAGGGTTGTTTACCCAGGGCCAGGCTGCCATTATGCAGGCGCTCGGCATGATCGCGGTGGGACTGGTGCTGATGTATGCCATCCGCTGCGCCTGCCGCTACTTTGTGAGCTATTGGGGCCACGTGATGGGCGCGCGCATGGAGTCCAAGATGCGTGAGGACCTGTTCGATCAGTACGAACGGTTTAGCTTTGCATACTTCGATCGCAACAGCTCGGGTGACATGATGAGCCGTGTAGTCAACGACCTGTTCGATATCTGCGAGGCGGCGCACCACGTGCCCGAATGGATCATTATCTGCGGTATCGAGATCATCGGCTCGTTTGTGATTCTGTTTACCATCGCGCCGGTGCTCGCACTCGCCATGGCTGTGGTAACGGCGGTGTTCGCGGTCATTATGTTTTGGCAGAATATGCGCATGCGCGAGGTCTTTAGCGATAATCGAAAAAAGATTAGCGGCATTAATGCGCAGCTGCAGGATTCGCTGGCGGGCATGCGTGTGGTCAAGAGCTTTGCCAATGAGCAGACCGAACGCTCTAAGTTTCGTGCCTCGAACAATCGCTACCTTTCGTCCAAGGAGAACATGTATCATGCCATGGGCGTCTACACCGCAACGTATGGCCTGCTCTCGGGCGTGCTCTATGTGATCGTGGTGCTGCTGGGCGGTTGGCTCGTTGCCCAGGGTCAGCTGCAGGCGGTCGATATGGCAACCTTCGCGCTTTACATTTCACTGTTCTGCACGCCTCTCGAGACGCTCGTCAATTCGGCCGAGACGTATCAGAAGGCCATTGCCGGCTTTAAGCGCATGGACGAGGTGCTCTCGACTGTCCCCGATATTCAGGATAAGCCGGGCGCTGCGGATCTGCAGGTGACGGCTGGTGCCGTGGAGTACCGCAACGTGTGCTTTAACTACGAGGATGTTGAGCTTGGCGCGGACGATGGGGCACGTCCCGTTATCGACCATATGGATCTGTCCATTAGGCCCGGTCAGACCATCGCTTTGGTTGGCCCCTCGGGCGGCGGCAAATCGACGACTTGTTCGCTGTTGCCGCGCTTTTACGACGTTGCCGGTGGCTCCATTAGTATCGACGGCCAGGATGTGCGCGACGTGACGCAGCATAGCCTGCGCCGTGCCATCGGCCTGGTGCAGCAAGATGTGTACCTGTTCGATGGAACGATCGGCGAGAACATCGCCTACGGCAAGCCGGGCGCCACGGCAGAAGAGATCGCCGAGGCGGCCCGCCGCGCCAATATCGATACCTTTATCGAGTCGCTTCCGCAAGGCTACGACACCGTGGTGGGCGAGCGCGGCAGCCGTCTTTCGGGCGGTCAAAAGCAGCGCGTCGCCATTGCGCGCGTGTTTCTCAAGAATCCCAAGATCCTTATTTTGGATGAGGCGACGAGTGCTTTGGATAACGAAAGCGAGGAAGCGGTTCAGGAGTCGCTCGAAGAGCTGGCACGCGGCCGTACCACGATCATCATCGCCCACCGTCTCTCGACTATTAAGCATGCTGACGAGATTGCGACCGTTGAGCATGGTCGCGTTGTGGAACGTGGCACGCACGAGGAGCTTCTCGCCCGTGGCGGCACTTATGCCCGTTACTATCGAATGCAGTTCGAAGGTGCGCGTGCGCACGAGCTCGACTGATTGATATGACAGGAAGATCATGGCTGATAAGAACCCTTTGACTCCGGAAGAAGTGACGGAGTTATTCTCCGAAATCGATGCATCCGGCGTCTTGGATCCTACGCTCGCCAAAAAGCGTACCGAGCGCATGCGCGAGAAAGAGGCTGCCGTCAAGCGCGGTGACAAGGCGACGCTGGCGCGGCTGCGCAGCGAGGACCGCGCGAGCCAGGCAAAACATATCGACCCGCTGTCCGAGGACGACCCTTCGGGTTCGCAGGTGAGCCACACCATTACGAAGACTGCCATGGCCGTGGTTATCGGCATCTTGGTGCTGATTGTGGGCATGCAGATTGGCTACGGCGTGATGCGACGCCTGAATACCGCGAACCTCTCCGAGAGCGTTTCGGTAGATACCGTCTCGACCGCGCTCAAGGGTGGACTCGAATGGGGTAATGGCTTTACGCAGTTCCCGCTCGATTTTACCGTCGACGAGGCCGATGAGCGCGCGGGCACGGTTGAGGTGACAGTGCTGGATACGTCTTCTGCCAATGAGCTCGAGCTGCTGTCCAACGGTCAGATTCAGGCGGCGGCGCTCGCAACCAACGCCTTGCTCAACGACAAGATCGACCGCGTGGTGTATAACGTTCACGCCTATATCAACGAGGACAGCAGGATCCAGCACGATTCCTTCTTTGGCATGTTTCCCGCTCAGGGCCACCAGAGCGCCATCCTGACGTTCGTCTGGACCAAGAGCTCGTCCAACGCCACGAGTATCGACTGGAAGATGCGCATCGTAAGCATGGACGACACCATTGCCGAGCGCATTCAAAAACAGGTGAACTCGGTTTCATCGCTGATCGAGGACCCGGTGGTGAGCCAGACCAAGATCACGGAGGAACAGGCCGAGCGCGATCTTGAGCATCGTCTGCACGGTCGAGAGATCTTCCGCGGCGGAAAGCCCGATCGCACGCCGTCCGAGCTGCTGGAGCAGGACAAGCAAAAGTAGCCCGCAGTTACATAGAACGATGTCATCCCGCGTGAGTCGCAAGCCCACGCGGGATGATTTTTTTAATCACCGTCCCAGAAAAATCATTATGCATAGGAAGTCATAATTATCCTTTTGTAAACAATTCTATGTAATTAATGCCATAAGCGATGCTTGCGGTTAAAATACCGCGAGGCCTAACTGCACACCTTTAAGCCGGTCCTGTGAGACCGGGAAGGAGAACTATGGCGAACAACCATATTGCGGGCGCTGCCGCCCGCACCATCGCGCCCAGTGAGCTGTGCCAGCGCATGCTGGCTAAAACCAGCAAGGGCGCCTGCGGTCCCTGCATCCTGTACCTTGAGGATGGGACCATTTTTTATGGCCGTGCATGTGGTGCCGAGGGTACCGCAACCGGCGAGGTCTGCTTTAACACGTCGCTCGAGGGCTACTTTGAGGTCATGACCGATCCGAGCTATGCCGGCCAAATCGTAACCATGACCTATCCGCAGATCGGCAACTACGGCATTGACGAGACCGACGTCCAGTCGGCCTTCCCCGGCGATACCGCTCGCCCCGCGAGTGCTCCCGCCATGCGTGGCATGGTCGTCCACGACATGTGCGCCACGCCTTCCAACTGGCGCTCGACCGTCAGCGTGCCGGAGTACCTGCGTGCACACGGTATCGTCGCTATCGAGGGCGTCGACACCCGCGCTCTTGTGCGCCACCTGCGCGACAACGGTTCCAAGATGGGCATTATCTCGACGGAAATCTTTGACGTCGACGAGCTTGTCGAGCGCCTGTCCGCCGCGCCCACGCTGGTCGGTGAGAACCTGGTCAAGACCGTGAGCTGCCCTGAGCCCCATGCCTTTGCTGCGAGCGACCTGCCCCCCGAGCATAATTTTGCAATGGCTCCTGCCACCCCCGCCCGCCACAGCGTGGTCGCGTACGACTGCGGTGTCAAGCGCGGCATCTTGGAGGGCCTGGTCCGTGCCGGCTGCGACCTCACCGTCGTGCCGTGGGATACGCCCGCGCGTCAGGTGCTCGACATGAATCCCGACGGCGTCTTTTTGTCCAACGGCCCCGGCGACCCCGATGCCGTGGTGGAGACCTACGAGCAGGTGCAGCAGCTGATCGGCAAGGTGCCGATCTTTGGCATTTGCCTCGGTCACCAGATGATCAGCTTGGCATGCGGCGCCCAGATGGAAAAGCTCAAATTCGGTCACCGTGGCGGCAACCAGCCGGTTATGAATCTGGTCAGCCGCCGCGTGGAGATTACCGCGCAAAACCATGGCTTCGGCCTGCTGTTCCCCAGCCTGGGCAAGCTTGTTCCCGAGCTTTCGGGCGGCGAGACCGAGCACGCGGCCGATGGCGATCTGCGCGCCTGGGTGCGCCGCGGTGTCGCGCCGGTCGTGATGAACGAGCGCTTCGGCCGCATTCGCCTGACGCACGTAAATCTCAATGATGGCACCGCCGAGGGCATCCAGCTGCTCGACGCGCCGTGCTTCTCGGTCCAGTACCATCCCGAGGCCTCGCCTGGCCCTACCGATGCCCACTATCTCTTTACCGCCTTTACGCGACTCATGGACGGCGAGGAAGACTATCTGGACATCGATACTGCCAAGGACCGCCTTGCCGGCTGGAACTTTGCCGACAATGGTTCCGCCGCTACCGAGACCGAGGAGAACTAACATGCCTAAACGTACTGACATCAAGCGTATCCTCGTCATTGGCTCGGGCCCCATCGTCATTGGCCAGGCCTGCGAGTTCGATTATTCCGGCGCCCAGGCCTGCAAGGTGCTCAAGGAGGATGGCTTTGAGGTCATCCTAGTCAACTCCAACCCGGCGACCATCATGACCGACCCGGGCTTGGCCGACCGCACCTATGTCGAGCCCATCACCGCCGAATTTATCGAGCGCGTGATCAAGAAGGAGCGCCCGGACGCACTGCTGCCCACGCTGGGTGGCCAGACCGGTCTGAATGCCGCCGTCGAGCTGGCAAAGGACGGCACGCTCGACAAGTACGGCGTCGAGATGATCGGCTGTGACCTTGCCGCCATCGAGCGTGGCGAGGACCGCAAGCTCTTTAACGAGGCCATGGCCGAGATTGGCCTGGAGGTCGCGCGCTCGGGCTATGCCTACAGCGTGGCAGACGCCGAGGCCATCGCCGAGCGCGTGGGATACCCCTGCGTGCTGCGTCCGAGCTTTACCCTCGGCGGCGCCGGCGGTGGCATCGCGCATACCCACGAGGAGCTCGTCTCCATCGTGAGCCAGGGCCTTGAACTCTCGCCTGCCCACGAGGTGCTGGTCGAGGAGTCCATTGAGGGCTGGAAAGAGTACGAGATGGAGGTCATGCGTGACCACGCCGGCAACGGCATCATCGTGTGCTCCATCGAGAACCTCGACCCCATGGGCGTGCATACCGGTGACTCCATCACCGTGGCGCCGGCGCAGACGCTCTCCGACCTTGAGTATCAGCGCATGCGTGTCGCCTCGCTCGCCATTTTGGAGAAGATCGGCGTCGAGACCGGTGGCTCTAACGTGCAGTTTGCCGTGAACCCCCAGACCGGCCGCCTGATTGTCATCGAAATGAACCCGCGTGTGAGCCGTTCGTCCGCGCTGGCCTCCAAGGCCACGGGTTTCCCCATCGCCAAGGCCGCCGCCCGCCTGGCCGTGGGCTATACGCTCGACGAGATCGTCAACGACATTACCAAAGCCACGCCCGCCTGCTTTGAGCCCACGATCGACTACTGCGTGGTCAAGGTGCCGCGCTTTGCCTTTGAGAAGTTCAAGGGTACCGACCCCACGCTCACCACGCGCATGAAGGCCGTGGGCGAGATCATGGCGATTGGTCGCACCTTTGAGGAGGCTTTTGGCAAGGCCATGCGCTCTCTGGAGGATGGACACCAGGGCATTTGCGCCGGCGGCAAGGAGGGTGCCGATAAGCTGAGCGACGATGAGCTCGCCCAGACCGTGGGCACCCCGACTGAACACCGCATCTTCTTTGTAGTCGAGGCCCTGCGCCGTGGCTGGGATGTTGCGCGCATCCATGCCGTTTGCGGTATCGATCCGTGGTATCTCAACCGCATCAACGATATGGTGCAGGTCCAGGAGAGCATTCGCGGCCTGCGCGTGGAGGACATTGACGCCGACGCGATGCGCTTGCTTAAGCAGTATGGCACGAGCGATGCCGAGATTGCCGCGCTGACCGGCTCGGACGAGCGCTTTGTTCGCGCCTACCGTAAGGGTCTGGGCGTGGTCCCCAGCATGAAGACGGTCGACACCTGCGCCGCCGAGTTCTCGAGTGCCACGGAATACCACTATAAGACCTACGAGAACATCTACCGCACGAGCCCGGTCGCCAAGAAGTGCGTTGCCCCCGACGAGACCACGCCGGCAAGCAAGCCCAAGGCGATGATCCTGGGCGCCGGCCCCAACCGTATCGGCCAGGGTATCGAGTTCGACTACTGCTGCGTGCACGCGAGCTACGCGCTGGCGGCCCGCGGCTTTGAGACCATCATGGTCAACTGCAATCCCGAGACCGTCTCGACCGACTACGACACGTCCGACCGCCTGTACTTTGAGCCGCTCACCTACGAGGACGTCATGGACGTTATCGACGTTGAGCGTCCCGACGGCGTCGTGGTGACGCTCGGCGGCCAGACCCCACTTAAGCTGGCACGCATGCTCGAGGAGAGCGGCGTGAACATTATGGGTACCAAGCCCGACGCCATCGATTTTGCCGAGGATCGCGAGCGTTTTGCCGCCCTGCTCGACAAGCTGGGCATTATGTACCCGCCGGCGGGTCAGGCCACTTCGTTTGAGGAGGCCGAGGCCGTTGCCGCACATATTGGCTACCCGCTGCTGGTGCGTCCGAGCTATGTGTTGGGCGGCCGCGGCATGATGATCGCCTACGATGCCGAGCGTCTGCGCGATTACATGGCCGAGGCTGCGCGCATTAGCCCCGACTACCCGGTGTATCTTGATCGCTTCCTGGAGGGTGCAATCGAGTCCGATGTCGACGCCCTGTGCGACGGCAAGGAAGTCTATATCGGCGGTATCTTGGAGCATATCGAGGAGGCAGGTATCCACTCCGGCGACTCTGCGACCTGCATTCCGCCGTTCAGCTTTAGCGAGAGCCTGCAGGCGAAGCTCCGCGAGACCACGCGCCGTATCGCCATGGCACTGGGAGTCCGCGGCCTGGTCAACGTGCAGTATGCCATCAAGGGCGAGACCGTCTACGTGATCGAGGCCAACCCGCGTGCCAGCCGTACCGTGCCGTTCATCTCCAAGGCCACCGGCGTGCCGCTGGCCAAGTGTGCGGCGCGTATCATGGCGGGCGATTCCATCGCGAGCCTGGGCCTGCCGAGTGACGAGCGCCAGCTGGACTGGTTCTGCATGAAGGAAGCCGTCATGCCCTGGGGTCGTTTCCCGGGAGCCGACGTTATCCTGGGGCCCGAGATGAAGTCGACGGGCGAGGTCATGGGTATCGCCAAGAGCTATCCCGAGGCATACGCCAAGACGCAGCTGGCGATCGACTACAAGCTGCCCGATCCGAGTTGCGGCAAGGTGTTCATTAGCGTGTGCGACCGCGACAAGCGTCACATCCTTTCGGTCGCCCGCATCCTGCGCTACCTGGGCTTTGACATCTGCTCTACCGAGGGTACGGCGCGCGTGCTGCGCGGAGGTAACGTGACGTGCGAGGTCGTGGAAAAGATCAGCGGCCCGCATGACGGCGAGCGTCCCAACATCGGCGACCTCATCGCCGATGGCAAGATTGCAGTGATCATCAACACACCGTACGGCCCGGGCTCGCGTGGCGATGGCTACCTGCTGCGTACCGAGGCCGTGCGCCGCGGCGTGACCTGCGTGACCGCGATGTCTGCCGCCAACACGTATGTGAGTGCCATCGAGGCGGTGCGCGAGGACCAACAGGGCCACGGCAGCGCCAACGACATGGGCATGGACGTCATCGCCCTGCAGGACCTGCCGCAGCACACGGTGTAGGTTGAGCTGGCCGGCCGGGGCGGAGGGGGCCGAGTTTCCCTCTTCGCTCCGGCTGCAAGCAGAGTCGCTCAGTGGGAAAATCGACCAC
>UQJV01000042.1 GCA_900541475.1 uncultured Collinsella sp. | reverse complement strand
ACCCGGTGCGACCTCCTTAAACTCGGGAAGCTTCTCAGAGCAGATACCCTGCGCGATCGGGCAACGGGTGTGGAAACGGCAACCGGTCGGCGGATCCAGCGGTGACGGCGGATCGCCGGCAAGGATGATGCGCTTACGGGTCTTCTGGATATCCGGATCGGGAACCGGCACAGCAGACAACAGCGACTGCGTGTACGGATGATGAGGCTCGCTATAGAGCGTCTTCCAGTCCGAAACCTCGACCATCTTGCCCAGATACATTACGGCAACGCGATCGGAGATGTGCTGCACGACGGACAGGTCGTGGGCGATAAACAGATACGCGGTACCGAACTTGTCCTGCAGTTCCTTGAGCAAGTTCAAAACCTGGGCCTGAATGGACACATCCAGAGCGGAAACCGGCTCGTCGCAGATAATCAGCTTGGGCTTCAGCGCAAAAGCGCGGGCAATGCCGACACGCTGACGCTGGCCGCCCGAGAACTCATGCGGATAGCGGTTGATGTGCTCGGGGTTGAGTCCGACGACGTCGAGAAGCTCGCGAACACGCTCGATGCGCTCCTCCTTGGTACCCACGCCGTGAATGGTCATGGGCTCGGAAACGATCTCGCCGATGGTCATACGAGGATTCAGCGAAGCATAGGGATCCTGGAAGATGAACTGCATCTCGCGACGCATGTCCTTGATCTCATGCTTGCTCATCTCGGCAACGTCTTTGCCCTGGAAGAACACCTTACCGGCAGTCGGCTTGGTCAGACGCATGATGGTGCGGCCCGTCGTGGACTTGCCGCAACCAGACTCGCCAACCAGACCAAAGGTCTCGCCAGGATAAATCTCAAAAGAGATGTCATTTACAGCAGAGACGACGCGCTTGGAAAAACGCTTGGCGAACATGCCGGACTCTGCGGGGAACTCCTTGGAAAGGTGCTCGACCTTCAGCAGCGGAGTACGCTCGTTATTGTCTGCCATTTACGCCTCGCCTCCCTTCTTGGAATCCTTGCGCGTACGGGACGTATCAGGAGCGTTCTTGAGGAACTCGGGGTCACCGGAATAATGGCACGCAGAATAGTGGCCGGACTCGGTGACAACGCGCTCGGGGCGCTGCTTGCGGCACTTATCGGTCGCATAGGGGCAACGAGGCGAGAACACGCAGCCCTCGGGCAGGTTCATGAGCGAAGGCGGGTTACCGTGAATCGGCGTAAGCGGCTTCTTCTCATCGATGGCCTGCTCCGGGATGGAGCGGATAAGGCCCCAGGTGTAGGGGTGACGGCTCTCGTAGAAGATATCCTCAGCAGTACCGAACTCGACGGGACGGCCGGCATACATAACCATGATCTTGTCGGCCATATCGGCAACAACACCCAGGTCATGGGTAATCATGATGATGGCGTTGCCGTTCTTCTCCTGCATTTCCTGCATAAGCTCAATAATCTGAGCCTGGATGGTAACGTCCAGAGCAGTCGTGGGCTCGTCGGCAATCAGAATATCGGGATCGCAGGCAAGAGCCATGGCAATCATGACGCGCTGACGCATACCGCCAGAGAACTGGTGCGGATACTCATTGACGCGCTTCTCGGGCTCGGGTATACCAACGAGGTCCAAAAGCTCGGTGGCACGCTTGAGCGCCTCCTGCTTGGAGTAGCCACGGTGCAGACGAAGGCCCTCGCCCACCTGCTTGCCGATCTTATAGACCGGGTTCAAAGAGGTCATAGGATCCTGGAAGATCATCGCGATGTCGTTACCGCGAATGTGCTGCATCTCTTCCTCAGTCATCTCGAGGATAGAACGACCGCGATAGCGAACGTCACCGCCCTCGATCTTTCCCGGAGGCATCGAGATAAGGCCCATGATGGTCATGGCGGTCACGGACTTACCGGAGCCGGACTCACCGACGACGCCCAGGGTCTCGCCGCGATCGAGCGTGTAGGAGACACCGTCGACAGCGCGAACAACGCCATCCTCGGTGTGGAAATACATCTTAAGGTCATCGACCTCGAGCAGATGCTGGCCCTCGGGAACCGGCTGGTCCTTCAGGTCCACATAGTTCTTGTTCTTCTTCATCCTTATGCGTCCTTCATCTTGACGTCGAGAGCGTCGCGCAGGCCGTCACCCAGCAGGGTGAAGGCGAGCACCGTCGAGAGAATTGCCAGACCGGGCATGATCATCATCCAGGGAGCGGTCAGAAGATACTGCTGACCGTCCTGAATCATGGAGCCCCACGAAGGCGTAGGCGGAATAACGCCCATGCCGAGGAAGGACAAAGCGGACTCGGTCAGAATGGCGCCACCAATGTTCATGGTCGCGTAGACCACGATGGAGGCGACGGAGTTCGGGAAGATGTGACGCACGACGATACGAGCATCAGATGCACCCATCGCGCGCGCAGCGTCTACATAGTCGTTTTCCTTGACCGTCAAGATTGCAGAGCGGAAGACGCGCGCAATCGAAGGCCATCCGAGAATGCCGATGGCGATAAAGACGTTCTGAAGACCACGGCCGATAACGGCGATCATGGCGACGACGAACAGCACGTACGGGAAGGCCAGGAAGATATCCGCACAGCGCATGATGATCGTGTCCCAGATGCCGCCGTAGAAACCGGCCAGGGCGCCCATGACCAGACCGATCAACGTGGAGATGGCGGTGGCCATAATGCCGACGGACAGCGAAACGCGTGCACCGTAGATAACGCGGACGAGAATGTCGCGACCAAGGGCATCGGTGCCAAACGGGTGCTCGGCACACGGAGCCAGCAACGACGTCTCGGCCATGGTGGTCGAGTCGGAAGCCGTCGGCGAACCGAGCCAGGGCTTAGCCCACAGATCCGCGGTCAGGGCAACCACAACGACGATGATGATCCAGCAGACACCGATGACGGCGAGCTTGTTCTTGCGAAGACGCTTAAAAGCGTCGCCCCACAGCGTGCGGGACTTGGCGGGAGCAGATGCGGCCTTGGTGGCGGTAGCCTGCTCCTGAGACTGAGAATCAGTTTCCTGCATGAGACGTACCTCCCTTAGGCCTTATCCGACGGACCGCCAAGGCGGATGCGCGGGTCGAGGAATGCATAGCTAATGTCGACGAGCAGGTTAATCACCATGACGACGACGACGATGAGCGTAACGCCGCCCATAACGATGGGCCAGTCGCGCATGCTAATGGCGCGATAGACCTCATAGCCAATGCCGGGCCAGTTGAAGACCGTCTCGGTCAGGATGGCACCCGAAAGCATGCCACCAAAGTCGACACCAATATAGGTAACGACGGGGATGAGTGCATTCTTAAGCGCATGCTTGATGATGATAGCGCGATTGGAGAGACCCTTGGCCTTTGCCGTACGAATGTAATCCTGGTTCATGACGTCAAGCAGCTGCGAGCGCATAATGCGAGCAGCATAAGCGGTCGAAACCGAAGCCAGCGTAATGGTCGGGAGCACATAGTGCATCCAATCCTGATACTGAGAGCTGGAACCGCCGGCACCCGAGATCGGCATGGAGAATGCACCGCCCGTGGCGTCCTTGAGAATGACGCCAAAGAACAGTTGCAGCAACATACCGAGCCAGAAGGCCGGTACGGCAACGAGGATCGACGTGGTGAGCGTTACCAAAATATCCCAGAAGGAATAACGCTTTACCGCCGAAATGATACCCGCACCGATACCCATGATTGCCTCGAGCACGATGGCGCACGCGGCAAGTTTGACCGTATACGGATACTTCTGGGCAAAGATTTCCGTAACCGGCAGTTTGCGCTGATACGAATTGCCCAGATCGCCATGAAGCAGGCCGTTCATGTAATACAAGTAACGGTCCACGAGCGACGTTTGAACGGGGTCGCCGTTCTCGTCAAGGATCGCGTTGCCGTCCTCGTCCGACTGGACCAGGTGATAGCGAACGCGAAGCTGAAGCTCCACCTCGGGGGACAGAGCCTTGTCTCCACCGATCAGCTTGATCGGATCTCCCGGCACGATATTCTGGAGGGCGAACAGAATCAGCGTAACGCCCAAAAATACCGGGATGAACTGAAGCACACGTTTAACGATGTACTTACCCATACCACTCCCCTATCTAGGGATTAACCTAAATGGGATGCCGATCGCCAGACCGGCATCCCAAAATTACCATCAGCCAGTTTACCCCAGGTTAGGGAGAACTGTATGTTTCCCATGAGGTCTACGTAAATACTTGACCCTCACGGAAGCTGCAAACTCTTAGGCGAGCTCAGCGGTACCCAGATCGGCATGCTTCTGCGGATCGACATAGAGGTGCTTGATGCGATCGGAGCCGACGATGGTGTGCGTGTAGAACATCACCGGGATGACCGGGCAGTCGGCAGCGACCATTGCGTCGGCCTCCTGCATCTTAGCGACGCGCTCCTCGTCGTCAACAATAGTACGAGCCTCGTCGACCTTGGCGTCGAACTCGGGATTGTTGTAACCGGAGCGGTTGTCGCCACCGAGGGAGTCGGAGTGGAACAGCGGATACAGGAAGTTGTCCATGATCGGGTAGTCGGCAATCCAACCCAGACGACCGAACTGATAGTTAAAGTTCTGATACTGCTCGAGCAGGGCAGACCACTCAGGGGTATCGGAGACAGCGGTAACGCCAACCTTGGCGAGGTCGCCGATGATGGACTCCATGATCTCCTTGTGACCGCCGTCCTGGTTGTAGGAAAGGGTCACGCTAATGCCACGATCCCCGTTAGCGCCAGCGGGAGCAACCTTGTCGAGGTACTCGTTAGCCTTGTCGACATCGTAGGCGCAGAACTCCCATGCGCCCTCCTTGTAGCCATCGATGCCCGGAGGAACAATGCCGTCGGCAGGGGTACGGGTACCCTTGAAGATGGTCTTGCAGATGGCCTCACGGTTGATGGCCAGGGAGATGCCCCTACGCAGGTCGGCGTTGTTGAACGGCTCGGCCGTGGTGTTGCAGGTCAGATAGTACGTGGAAGGCTCGGCGCCGAGCAGCATGCGCTCGCCGTCACCCATGGTGTAGCCGTCCTTAGACACGCCGCGATCCTTCTTGGCGGCATCGATCTGAGCAACGGGAACGTCGCAGACATCGAGGTTACCGGCCTGGAACTCCTTGTAAGCAGTCTCCATGTCCTTGATGACCTGGAAGTGGATGCCATCGATCTTGGCCTTGTCGCCATAGTAATCGTCGAACTTCTTGAGGTTGATCTCCTGACCATCCTCCCACTTGCCGTCCATCATGAACGGGCCGTTACCGACCGGTGCAAGATAGAAGCTCTTGACATCGGACTCGGCGCACTCGGGAACCGGGGCCAGAGCCGGGTGAGAGGCGACGAAGGGGAAGTCGGCGTAAGCGGAAGACAGCTTGACGACGAGAGTCTCATCGTCGGGGCAAGTAACACCGCTGAGCTCGGTAGCGTTACCGGCAAGCAGGTCGTCATAGCCCTCGACCATGGAAAGGTGATAAGAGACCTCGGAGGGGCCGTACTCGGTAGCGATAGCCGACTTGGTGTTGACCAGACGCTCCCAACCGAGCTTGAAGGACTTGGAGGTAACGTCGTCACCGTTGTGGAACTTGGCCTTCTTGATCTTGAAGGTGAACTCGGTGGCGTCGTCGTTGGCCTCAAAGGACTCGCAAGCCAGCGGAACGATCTCGCCCTTCTCGGCGTCATAAGAGGTCAGGGCGTCAAAGAGCTGGTACTCGACCTGAGTGCCCTGGTCCTCCTGGACATTGTAGGGGTCGATGCAGACCGGGTTGTTGATGTAGAAGTTCAGCGTCGAACCGGACTCAGAACCGGAAGCGTCGCCGCCCTTCTTGCCGCATGCGGCAAGAAAAGCCATGGAGCTCGCAGCGAGGGTGCCGCCAACAAAGGCGCGACGACCCATAACGGGCTGGTGGAACATAGAATCAGCCATGCCATCCTCCTTATGAGATAGGACAAAGAAATGTTCAGTCGGACACATGTCGAGACAATCCGATCCGAACCATCAAAACGCCGCCCGCCGCTATGGCTGGTTATGCACAACGGACCAACGTTTCGTAATACAGTAGCGCATTTTATGCACGATTTGGGGCTAATTCCGGTCAACGGTCGAGAATTTCTTTAGTTGGGCGAAGTATGTGGGGATATTTTGACTCTGTTACAAATATGTAAACAAAAAGGGTCCCGCACTTACGGAACCCTTTTCAAATATTTATGCGGCTCGTGCTTAGTAGCCGACGATGCCCTGCGGGAAGAAGAACATGCACAGGACGACGCACACGGCAAAAACGACGGCCATAATTACCGTCAGGCGATCGAGGTTCTGCTCCATGACGCCCGTGGCAGAGCTGGAGTTATACAGCGAGCTAGCGATCATATCCGAAACGCCGGTGCCCTTACCGGAATGCATCAGGACGAGAATCGTCAGCGCCACGGCAGAGACAGCCCAAACGACAAACAGAAGAATCTGGAACGGACCCATAGATAAGCTCCTTAATAGAACAATTCAAACTCCAGTACTGTACCACAACCCCCGACACTCCCCCACCTGCCATTTGGGGACGGGGCAGATATGGCAGAAATACCAAAAAAGGGGATTGCCCGAATATGGACAACCCCCTTCAAAGAAACGCTTGGCGTTTTCTCTTAGGCCTCGGTGGCGAGCACGCGACCCGTCATCTCGGCGGAAGGCTCAATACCAGCCATGGTGAGCATGGTCGGAGCGATATCGGAAAGACGGCCGTCCTCGATACCGGTGAGCTTGGCCTTCTCATCAACGATGATGAACGGGACGCGGTTGGTGGTGTGAGCCGTAAACGGATGCTTGGAACCGTCGGAAGCAACGTCAAACATGTGATCGGCGTTGCCGTGGTCGGCGGTAATCAGCGCAAAGCCGCCCTTGGCGAGAATCGCCGGGACAACCTTGGACAGGGCATCGTCAACAGCCTCGACGGCCTTAACGGCGGCGTCGAAGACACCGGTGTGACCAACCATGTCGCAGTTCGCGAAGTTCACGATGTAGAAATCAGCGCGATCCTCGTTGATGGCGGCGACAAGCTTCTCGGTAACCTCGGGAGCGCTCATCTCAGGCTGCAGATCGTAGGTAGCGACCTTGGGGGAAGCGACGAGCACGCGCTCCTCGCCCTCCTTGGGCTCCTCGATGCCGCCGTTGAGGAAGAACGTCACGTGGGCGTACTTCTCGGTCTCGGCGGTGTGCAGCTGCTTCAGGCCATTGGCGGCGATAACGTCGGCCAGGACGTTCTCGGGGAACGTCTTGGGGAAGGCGACCTCGACGTCAAACGTCGGGTCGTACTCGGTCATCGTCACAAAGTGCGAAAGCTTGATCTGCTCGCGCTCAAAGCCATCGAACTCCTTGTCCGTGAACACGCGGGTCATCTGACGGGCGCGGTCGGGACGGAAGTTGAAGAAGATGGCCGCGTCGCCCTCGTGGATGCCCTCGTTGTGGGCAGCGAAGGGCTCGACGAACTCGTCGCCGCGCGGATCCTTCTCGTAGTAGGCCTTGATACCGGCAACAGGGTCGGTATCGGCATCGGATGCGTTGACCATGACGTCGTAGGCGCGCTGGATGCGCTCCCAACGGTTGTCGCGGTCCATGGCCCAATAACGGCCCGAGACGGTGGCAACGCGAGCGTCGCAACCAGTCTCCTCGGAGATCTTGGCCAGGAAGGCGCAGAACTCACTCATGTAACCGGCACCGGACTGCGGGTCGACGTCGCG
Source organism: uncultured Collinsella sp. (assembly GCA_900541475.1). Lineage (GTDB taxonomy): Bacteria > Actinomycetota > Coriobacteriia > Coriobacteriales > Coriobacteriaceae > Collinsella. Next base: position 10,490 of record UQJV01000042.1, on the reverse strand, counting down.
GCCGTCCATAAAGGCGTGGACGCGAACGGTCTTGACACCGTGCTCGGCAGCCATCTTAACCAGAGCCTCGACGTGGTTCATGTGAGAATGAACACCGCCAGGGCTCATAAGACCCATGAGGTGGAGAGTCTTGCCCTCGGCCTTTACATCGTCCATAGCCTTGACGAAGACCTCGTTCTTGGCGATGGAGCCGTCCTTGATGGCGTTGTTGATGCGCGAAAGCTCCTGGAACACGATGCGGCCGGCACCGATGTTGAGGTGACCCACCTCAGAGTTACCCATCTGGCCATCGGGAAGACCCACGTCCTCGCCCGAAGCACCGAGCGTGGTGTGAGGATACTTCTCGTACAGGCTATCAAGGAAGGGCGTCTTGGCAGCGGCGACGGCGTTCTCACCATCGGCCGGGGCCAGGCCGCAGCCGTCCATGATGATCAGGAGTGCGGGAAGATGACGCTGTGCCATATGTCCTACTCGCCTGCCTTGACGACCATAGAGGCAAAATCGGCAGCCTTGAGCGAAGCGCCGCCCACGAGGGCGCCGTCAACGTCGGGCTTGGCGACGAGCTCGGCGATGTTGCCGGGCTTGGCGGAACCGCCGTAGAGAACGCGGATGCCGTTGGCGAGCTCCTCGCCGAACATCTCCTTGAGGGTCTCACGGATAGCGCCGCAGACCTCCTGAGCGTCCTCGGCGGTAGCGGTCTTGCCGGTGCCGATGGCCCAGATGGGCTCGTAGGCGACGACGACCTGCTTGGGGCAGGTGATCTCAAGACCAGCAAGGCCAGCCTTGACCTGGTTCACGACGTGCTCGACATAGGTGCCGGCCTCGCGGACCTCGAGGGACTCGCCGCAGCAGAAGACGGGAACAAGACCGGCGGCAACGAGAGCCTTGGCCTTCTTGTTCTGATCCTCGTCGGTCTCGTGGAAGTAGTCGCGACGCTCGGAGTGACCGATGATGCAGTAGGTGCAGCCAGCGGACTTGAGCATGTCGCAAGAGGACTCACCGGTGAAGGCACCCTTGGCCTCCCAGTACACGTTCTGTGCACCGAGGGCGATGGGGGCAGCCTGAATGCGGTCATGAACCGTGGTGATGTCAATGGTCGGAGGGCAGACGAGCACCTCGACGCCAGCCGGAACCTCGGGCAGAGCCTGGGCCAGCTCGTCGGCGAGCTTGGCGGCCTCGGCGACGTCGTTGTTCATCTTCCAGTTACCAGCGATAAGAAGGGTGCGATTAGGCATCGAGAAGCGCCTCCACTCCGGGCAGGGCCTTACCCTCGACGAGCTCCATGGAAGCGCCACCGCCGGTGGAGATCCAGCTCATCTTGTCGGCCAGGTTGAACTTGTTGACAGCTGCGACGGAATCGCCACCACCGATGATCGAGGTGCAATCAGCCTCAGCAACAGCCTCGGCGATAGCCTGGGTGCCATGAGCGAAGTTGTCGAACTCGAAGACGCCCATGGGGCCGTTCCAGAACACGGTCTTGGCACCCTTGACGGCCTCGGCGTAAAGCTCCTCGGTCTTGGGGCCGATGTCCATACCCTCACGATCGTCGGGGATAGCGTCGGAAGCGACAACCTCGGGGACAGCGTCCTCGCCAAAGTGATCGGCAACGCGGTTGTCGATGGGGAGCAGGATCTTGACGCCCTTCTCCTCGGCCTTCTTGAGCATCTCACCGGCGCGCTCGACCCAGTCCTCTTCCTTGAGGGACTGACCGACGGTCAGGCCCTGAGCCAGGAAGAAGGTGTAGGCCATACCGCCACCGATGATCAGGGTGTCAGCGGAGTCGATGAGGTGATCGAGAACGCCGATCTTGGAGGAAACCTTGGAACCGCCGACGATAGCGACGAAGGGACGCTCGGGCTCGGCGAAGATGCCAGTCAGCGTGTCGACCTCCTTCTCGAGCAGGAAGCCGGCGACGGCAGGCAGGTAATCGGCGGGGCCCACAACGGAACCCTGGGCGCGGTGAGCGGTGCCGAAGGCGTCGAGGACGAAAACGTCGCCATAGGAAGCGAGGATCTTGGCGATCTCGGGATCGTTCTTCTTCTCACGCTTGTCGAAACGGACGTTCTCGAGAACGAGGACCTTACCCGGCTCGACAGCGGCGACAGCCTCAGCAGCCTTCTCGCCATACGTGTCGGCAACAAAAGCAACGTCAAGGCCAGAGAGCTCAGCGAGCTTCTTGGCGACAGGCTCGAGGGAGAGCTCGGGCTGGAAGCCAGTGCCCTCGGGACGACCGAGGTGGCTCATGAGGATGACGCGGGCGTTGTGCTCAACGAGATAGTTGATAGTGGGCAGGGCTGCCTTGATGCGGGTGGTGTCGCCAACGACGCCATCCTTGATAGGCACGTTGAAGTCAACGCGGACGAGAACGCGCTTGCCGTCGACATCGATGTCGCGGACGGTCTTCTTGGTAAAGGCCATGTTTGCTTCTACCTTTCGTACGTGTCTGCCTCCCATTACGGCAGACGATTTCTTATAAAAAGGGCGCGACCCTAGGGTGTAAGCCCTACAAGGCCGCGCCCTTCTTTAGACGCTCAACGAGCTATTCGCTAAAAGCCAAATTAAGCAACGAACTTCTCGAAGTACTTGATGGTGCGGACCATCTGAGAGGTGTAGGAGTTCTCGTTGTCGTACCAAGAGGTGACCTGAACGAGGGTCTGGCCGTTGCCGAGGTCAGAGCACATGGTCTGAGTGGCGTCGAAGATGGAGCCATGGGTCTCGCCGATGATGTCGGTGGAGACGATGTCGTCCTCGTTGTAACCGAAGGTCTCGGAGATGGTGGCAGCGTAAGCCTTCATAGCGGCGTTGACCTCGTCGACGGTGACCTTCTTGTCAACGACAGCGTAGAGGTTGGTGATGGAACCGGTCGGCGTCGGGACGCGCTGGGCGGCACCGATGAGCTTGCCGTTGAGCTCGGGGAGAACCAGGCCGATAGCCTTGGCAGCACCGGTGGTGTTGGGGACGATGTTAACGGCGCAGGCGCGGCTACGACGCTTGTTGCCCTTGCGCTGCGGGCCGTCGAGCGGCATCTGGTCGCCAGTCCAGGCGTGAATGGTGGTCATGATGCCGGACACGATGGGAGCGAAGTCGTTCAGACCCTTGGCCATCGGGGCGAGGCAGTTGGTGGTGCAGGAAGCAGCGGAGATGATGTTGTCCTCAGCGGTCAGCGTCTCATGGTTGACGTTGTACACGATGGTGGGCAGATCGCTGCCGGCCGGAGCGGAGATGACGACCTTCTTGGCGCCAGCGTTGATGTGGGCCTGAGCCTTAGCCTTGCTGGTGTAGAAGCCGGTGCACTCGAGAACGACGTCGACGTCGAGGTCGCCCCAAGGCAGGTTGTTGGCGTCGGCTTCCTTGTAGATCTTGATCTCCTTGCCGTCAACGGTGATGGAATCCTCGCCAGCAACGACCTCGTGATCGCGAGCATAGTTGCCCTGCGTGGAGTCGTACTTCAGCAGGTAAGCGAGCATATCGGGAGAGGTGAGGTCGTTGATAGCGACGATCTCGGAGCCCTCATGACCGAACATCTGACGGAAGGCCAGACGACCGATGCGACCGAAGCCGTTAATAGCAACCTTTACTGCCATTGTGTCTCCTTTCGTAAGGCCCCCGCAAGCTACAGCGCCCGCCGTTGAGGCCCACAAACTAACCACTCGCCTAATATACCTTTTTTTTGACTTGAATTTCACGAGAATACTCGAAATTGAAAATCAAATTTGCGTTAAAACGCTTTAAAGCATAAAACAGCAGTTCAACCGCCATAAAAGCTATTTCGTTAACCTACCTGCTTCCTTCAATGAGCTTTTCAAGGCGCAAAACACGGTGATACAAGGCCGACTTCGACAAAGGAGGGTCAGCCATTTCCCCCAAATCTCGCAGCGAGAGATCGGGGTAGCGCTCGCGTAAGTCACAAAAGACTGCCAGGGCGTCCGGCAGCGTTTCGCGCAAACCGCGCCGATCAAGCTCATCAATGAGCGCAAGCTGATGTTGGGCGGCACCGGCACTCCTGGTCTGGTTGGCAAGCTCTGCGTTCACGCGACGATTCACGTCGTTCTTCACCAGCTTAACCGCACGGGCCTCTTCAATCTCGGCAACGCTGCGCTTGGCGCCAATCAGCTGTAGCAGACGTTTAATCTCCTCGGCACTCTTGATGTACACGGCATACGAGCCGCGACGCGCATTGACGCGGGCGTGAACTCCAATCTGCTCCAAAAGATCGCAAAGTCCCTTTGCATACTCCTCGCCCTGAACCGCGATCTCCAAATGAAAATCGCCACGCGGGTCGGCAACAAATCCTCCGGCAATCAGCGCACCGCGAATATAGGCGAGTCTGCAGCAAGGACGGGCGACGATGTGGCGCGGCACACCTGCGACGAGCCCTCCCCTACGGTCGAGAATGCCCAACAGCACCAGAGCCTTATCCAAATCGGGCTGATCGGGCAAGGTGATGAGATAGTTTCGCACCTTGTGCAGGACCGACTTACGAACCGTGAATTCGGTCTTGAGCTTAAGGATGCGATGCGTCAGCGCAATCATCGTGCGCGCCACAGCACCCGTCTCGGTCGCGACCGTCAAACGGTACCGTCCCGAGCCCGCCAACGAAAGCGTGCCGCTCACACGCGTTAGCGCAGCAAGCGTCGACAAGTCGCAGTATTCACATTCGGGTTCGCAGCGCGCAAGCTCGTCGCGCACCTCAGCGGTAAACGACATGCAGACCTATGCCTTCGTGTTGGCACGCGACAGGTCGCGGTGGGAGATGCTCACATGATACTGAGCACCCTCCAGGTAGCGAGCCGTGGCCTCGGCAATGGCGACGCTACGGTGCTGCCCGCCTGTGCAGCCGATGGCAACGGAAAGCTGCGGCTTACCCTCTGCGATATAACCTGGCATGACCGTATCGAGCAGCTGGGTCCAGGCCTTCCAGAACTCCTGGGTCTTGGGGTGGTCCAAGACAAAATCGGAGACCTTCTTATCGAGGCCGGTCATGGTGCGCATCTCGGGATCGTAAAAAGGGTTGGGTAAGAAGCGAACATCAATCATGATGTCCGCCTCGACGGGCATGCCATGCTTAAAACCAAACGAGAACACGTGGACATCCATAAGTTGCTGGTCGGACAGCTCGGAAAAAGCCATGCGCAGCTTGTTGCGCAAAGCAGAAGTGCGCAAGCGACTCGTGTCGATAATCATATCGGCTCGATCGCGAACGCCCTGCAGCTGCAGACGTTCACGCTGAATAGCGTCGGCTGTGGTCTCCCCCGGCTTTGCAATGGGATGGCGGCGACGGTTTTCGCTATACCGGCGAATCAGCACCTCGTCAGACGCCTCGAGAAACACGATGTCACAGCTCATCTCACGCTCTTCCAGTGCGGCAACAGCATCGAGCAGTTCATCGAACAAGCCCTGGCTACGAAGATCGCAGGTGACGGCAAGGTGCCTGCCCACGCCCGTATTGATGCCAACGAGCTCTGCAAGCTGGGCAATCAGGCGCGGGGGCAGGTTATCGATACAAAAATAGCCCATGTCCTCAAACACATGCATGGCTTGCGTTCGGCCCGAGCCGGACATTCCGGTGATGATAACGATATCGGGGATACGCTCCGAGCGCTCCGCCGCATCCATGGCATCTCCCTTTTGCATGTGTGCCTCCTAAAATAAGCGCGAGACCCGGCCAGCGGATCCCGCGCGATCAATTGCCTTTATTGAGTATACCGCCCCAAGCGGATACGAGGCCCGTCTTACGCCTCAAGCGCAGCCTTGAACCAACTTGTAATACTCGTGGGGTGCGTAATAGCGGTGCCGACGACAACGGCCCACGCGCCGGCGTCGATTGCAGCGCGAGCCTCTTCGGGCGTATGTACGCGACCCTCGCAAATGATGGGAAGGCCGGGGAATTCCTCGGTCGCCTGACGCAGGAGCGGCAGGTCGGGGCCATCGGCCATAGTGCAGTCGATGGCTGCGACACCGTGAGAGAGCGTGGTGGACACCAGATCGAAGCCCATATCGACCGCGCGACGAATATCCTCGATAGTGGCGCAGTCCGCCATCAGAAGTACGCCCTCCTCGTGCAGCGGACGGAAAGTGTCCTCGAGCGACTTGCCATCGGGGCGCGGACGATCAGTGGCGTCAATCGCCACGATGTCGGCACCGGCAGCAACGCAGGCGCGAGCGTGACGCAGCGTCGGCGTGATGTAAACGCCCTCGTGTCCATCCTTCCACAGACCGATAACAGGAACCTCACAGCGACCCTTAATGGCGGCAATGTCGGCAAGACCTTGGCAGCGAACGGCGGCGGCGCCGCCGAGTTCGCAAGCACGAGACATTTGAGCCATAGTCTCGGGCGTACGAAGCGGCTCGCCCATATACGCCTGAACGCTCACGACGAGCTTACCCTTCAGGGATTGAATCAAAGGATCGACGGTCATAAAGCTGCAACCTTTCTCAGAACAGCCTCCCGAGGCGTGTTGTCTCGGGAGGCTCCTACAGCAAATACGTTTACTTTAACGAAGCAAGAAGATGCTCAGCGGCACCGATAAGCGGCGCATCGCCCTCCAGAGAGCCGATGAGAATCGGCGTGTCCTGAAGCGGGTCGAGCGCCTGGCTGGCATAGCCCTCGTGCACCGAATCCTTCCACGTCTGTGAACGCCAATCGGGACCTTGGTGAATCACGCCGCCCGAAAGCACGATGACCTCAGGGTCCAGGATGTTAGCAAGCGAGCCCAAGCTGGCACCCAGCGCAAAGCCAGCGTCATGGATGACCTCGGTCGCCTTTGCGTCGCCTGCGCGGCACAGGTCGTTCACGTCGCGACCGACCGAAGGACGGCTGGGGTCGACGCGGCCAAAGCGCTCATCGTACATGCGCCCGATCGAAGTTCCGGAAGCAACCGACTCAAGATGGCCGGAACGCCCGCAGGCGCAGGGAATGCCAGCGGCAGCCGAGCACTCGATGTGGCCCATATGGCCGGCAGCACCATGGAAGCCCTGCATCACGCGGCCGTTCTCGACATATGCGCCGCCGATGCCCGTACCGATGCCCAGACACAAGACGGAGAACTTGCCCTTGCCGACGCCCCAGTGGGCCTCGCCCAGAGCATGAGCCTGCACGTCGCCCACAACGGCAACGGGAAGACCAAGGTCCTCGCGCAGACGCGGCCCCAACTGAACGCCGGACCAGCCGGGCATGATCTCATTGGCATACGCGATGGCGCCCGTCTTGGGATCGACGACGCCTGCGGCACCAATACCGACACCGAGGACCTCGACATCGGGATTCGCCTCGAGAGCGGCCTTGATGGACGCCTCGATACGCTGGAAGACGGACTCGCCGCCCTCTTGGGCCTCGGTGGGAACCTCAGCCTCAAATACGGGATGGGGCACACTACCGTCAGCCGGATACTCCATAATGGCAGTCGCAATTTTGGTGCCGCCGATATCGACGGAGCAAACGTACTTGTTCTCCATGTCGCTCTCCTTAGGAGATAAAAACAACTACAGGAAATGCGCCGTCAGGCTAGCCGTCACAGCGCGGTAAAGGTTTTCCAGGTGCCCGAGATCGCCGAGAAACCGTGTGGCCATCGACCTAATGGGTCATGGTCACACGGTTGAACGGCGAGGTCGGGTGCCTGGGAAAGCTTTAAAGGAGACCGTTGTCCTGGAGGACCTTGCGAATCGCCTCGACGTTCTCGCCGGTCATGGCCTTCACCGGGCGCGGCATGGTCGGGCTGTCGAAGATACCCATGAGATTCATAGCGGTCTTGAAGGCGCCGACGCCACCGGCATAGCCCTGAACGCCCGAGGTGACATCCCAGATGTGCGAAATCTCATTGAGGCGATCCTGCTCGGCCTTGACGGTAGCCCAGTCACCAGCCTGAGCGGCCTTCCACTGACGCACGTAGCCCTCGGGCTCAACGTTAGCGAGACCCGGGACGGAACCGTCGGCGCCACCGAGGTAAGCGCCGTCGACAACGACCTCGTGACCGGTGAGGATGCTCATCGGATGGCCGTTCTTCTCGTTCTCCTGAACGAGATAGCGGAACGAGATGTCATCGCCCGAGGAATCCTTGACGCCAGCCAGGACGCCCTCGGCGCCGAGCTTGGCAAGGAGCTTCCAGGGGAGCTTGGTGTGGACGCACACGGGGATGTCATAGGCAAAGATGGGCAGGTCGAGCTCCTCGTGCAGGATGCGGAAGTGCTCCTCGACCTCGGTCATGCCCTGCAGGGCATAGAACGGGCAGGTGGCGACGAGGGCATCGGCGCCCAGCTCCTGGGCAACCTTGCCGTGCTCGATCATGCGCTCGGTCTCGGTATCGATGATGCCGACCAGAACAGGCACGCGGTGATCGACGATGCGCACGGCCTCGGCGATAATCTGGCGACGGCGCTCGTCGGTGGAGAAGACGACCTCACCCGAAGAGCCCAAGAAGAACAGGCCATCGACGCCGGCGTCGATCATGCGGTTGATGCTGCGCTCAAAGGAGGCAACGTCGAGCTGGTGGTCTTCGGTATCGGGAACAACGACGGGAGGAATAACGCCGGTGAATTTCTGAGTTGCCACAAGAATCTCCTTAGTTGTCTGGCGGACGGCCCTATGCCATCCACTCTTGTTGGCAGTGTCCAGGCCGCCTAGGCCAAAGAACACGGGTAGAACGTTTGGTTAAAGAAGTCGACGACTTCGTTTTCGAACGCATTGATGCGCTCATGAGCGTATTTGGCATAGATGATATGCCTTCGGTCACACTCAAGGCCGTTGAATACAGCAAACTGACCCTTGGGATCGCTCACGGTGTCCATAAGCGATGTGCCCATGAGCACCGATCCGCGCACCCGAGACGACAGCGCCTCGAGACCGCCGGGAATTGGATTGGCGACCGCCGTGCAGACAAGAGCCTGCTCGTCCAGAGCAGACACCGCCAGCGCGACACCGCCGCCAAGACCCTCACCCCATGCAAAAATGCGGTCGGGATCCATGCCATCAAGATTGCGCGCGACCTTCGCCAACGCGCAGCCCCAACGGACGCGCTCGACAAAAGCAGGCGAGGTAATCCCCTGCTGCAGATCGCTAGATCCAATCATTTCATCGTCCAGCGCAAGCACGGCATATCCCATGGCGGCAAACCTCGTCATGTGATGCCATCCCCGCACGGGTCGGTCGATGTCATGGAACATCAGGCATAGTGGCACAAGCTCGGATGCCCGGGCACGACCATAAGGCTCGATCAAACGACCGTGGACGACATCCCCACCGAGTTCAAAGGAAACCTCGGAGTAGCGCGCGAACGGATTGGCAAAATCAATCGCCGTAACAGTCAGCCCGCAAACGTGCGGGTTCAAAGCGGCTGTCTCTAACTCGGAAACATCCGCAGAAGTATCGCCGCGCCAACCCCGGAAATCAGATAGCCTTGACGAAACCGTCCCAGCAATTCCCGCAAGCTCGGGGACAATCAGCTCATTGACATTGCTCTCGCACTTAGACATGAGCCTCCCCTCCCTTACAGAAAAACGGAATGATCAGATCGTCAAAATCCTGAATCTCCTCGTGGCCAAAGCCTTCAAAGAACTCATGACGCTTTTCACAGGTCAGGTTGTTGTAGACCGCAAACTGCGTCGCCGGTGGACAGACGATATCGGCCGTGCCCGTGCCAAACAGCACGGGGCATTTGACCATAGGGGCAAAGTTCTTGGAATCGAAGTACGCCAGCTTGGCATAGGCTTCGTCAATACAAGTCGAGTCCTCGTCAAACCAGCGAGACCAATAGCGCAGGCCCTCGTAGGCAATGTCGTCGGCATCCAAATCCCAGACCAGGCGGAAATCCGATAAGAAGGGATAGAGGATGGCGGCGCGATTGATAAGCTCGCTGTTAAGCGCGCAGGTCGCAATACCCAAACCGCCACCCTGCGATGCGCCGTTCACATACACGCGGGTAAAATCGATGCCCTCGAGCTCGCGAACGATACGGCACAGAATGCGAATATCCTGATGTAGGCGGACATAGTAGAGGTTGGCCGGATCGCCGTCGATACCGGCGACGATATGGCCCGCGACCGTCGTGCCCGCAAATCCACCAATGTCCTCGGAGGGGCCTCCTTGGCCAGGACAATCGAGAGCAATGAGCGCCATGCCCATGCCCGCAAACGACGCCTGCTCAAACCAGCTGCGGCTCGCACCCGGATATCCATGGAACTGAAGCACCAGCGGCGCGGGCTCCTCCGAGACGGGTTTAAGGTACTTGGCATGCAGGCGTGCACCACACATGCCGGTATACCAGAGGTCGAAAAACCGACAGGTCGCGGAATCCGCAACCGAAGCCGCCTCGATCACGTAGTCGAGCTCGACAGCGTCGGCCTCGGCCATGCGGTCCTTCCAAAAGAGATCGAAATCCGATGGACGGGGCATAGCGCCTCGATATTCACCAAATTGCTGTTGTAGCTCCTGAGCACTTGGCATGGCTCGTGAACCCAGCCTTTCGAAATCGCAACGGAGGTGCGCCCGGCAAGGG
>UQJV01000041.1 GCA_900541475.1 uncultured Collinsella sp. | reverse complement strand
GGCAGTCAGTTGCCAGCGGGCCCGTTCCCGAAGTACACCGTTGAATCGCACAGAGGGGAGGGATGCGAATCAAACTCAACAGGGCAGGCTTTTTCATCGCCTAATGCCTGCTCCGTTGCTGAATACAATATAGTTCACCTTGGTTTACTTTATAGCCTCAATATGCGCCGCCATAGCTTCTCCATAAGTTAGCCCCAGTAAACCTGCAACGAAAAACCGCCATAAAGGGGACAGGCACCTTTGTAGTGGTTTTGACACGAACGAGCTGTTAGAGTCCGGCAGGCCAGCGACAGGCGCCCAGATCGACGTGCATGTCGTCCTTAAACGCCACACCCTCCCCTAGCAAAAGCTCACGTTGAGCATCGGGACCGCCAAAAGCAAAACCCTCGCATATACGCCCGTCGGCAAACACCACGCGGTGACAGGGAATCTCGCCGGGGCGCGGATTGCTATGCAGGGCATACCCCACGTAGCGCGCACTTCGTGGACGACCGGCGAGCAGCGCCACCTGACCATACGTGGCGACCATCCCCTCGGGGATCTGCTCGACCACCTCGTACACCCGTTCAAAAAAGCCCTCAGACGCCATCGCTCGCTCCCCTCTCCGCATTAACAGCATAAAGAAATGATCCCATGGGGACGGAGGAAAAAGGATCATTCGCGGCCTCCGTGCGGACGATGATCCGTTTTCCTCCGTCCCCAAGGGATCATTTGTTGGCGGGTCGGTTAGTTGGCGGGCTGGAAGAAGGCTACGGCTACGGCGCCGGGGCCTACGTGGGTGCCGATGGTGGCGCCGATGGTGTGGACGGGCAGTTCGCCCTCAGTGTGGCCAGCCCACAGTGCCGCGCTGTCCTCGATATACTTCTTGAGCACCACATCCGAAAGGCCCGTATAGCCAAGCGCCAGCGGCATGGAAAAGTCGATGCCGCCTGCCTTTTCGACCTTTTGGTTCAGCAGGTTGCGGCCGTTCTTGGAACCGCGCGCCTTGCCCAGCTGCACGATCAGACCGTCCTCGACAGCCACCACGGGCTTTACGTTAAGCAGCGTGCCCACGGCGCCGGCCGCAGCAGATAGACGACCGCCGCGCACCAGGTACTCCAGCGTCTCGAGCAAACCGATAACCACCACGCGGTCGCGCACGGCCTCGACCGCCGCCGCGATCTGAGCCGCGCTACGGCCCTCGTCCACCAAGCGCAGCGCATACTCGACCAAGACGCGCTCGCCCAGGGTGACGTTGTTGCTGTCTACCACGAACACGTCGCCGCCCGGCGCCTCGGCAAGTGCGGTACGGGCACTCTGATTGGTGCCCGAAAGCTTAGCGCCCACAGTAATAATCACAGCCTCATCGCCGGCTTCACGAACCTCGGTGATAGCCTGCGAAAACGCGTACGGGTTGACCTGGCCGGTCTTGGGCAGCTCATCGCGTTCCACGAGCATCTCGTAAAAGCGCTGGTGATCGATGTCGATGCCATCCATGTACACATCGGTGCCAAAGGTGACGGACAGCGGCAAAACAGCCAGTGCCGGGTGCTCCGCCGGCGACATATCGCTTGCGGAATCGGTAATAATGCGGACGGACATAGCGAATCCTTTCTTGCGCGGACCTCGCGCAGGGAATTTTGACAGCAATATTCCGGCACGGTACACGCGCCCAAACGGGACGATGCAGTTGTTAATGGGAAGCAAATGCCTAGGAGGCCCTACAGCTCGCGCAGGGTGTCGAGAATCGTGCGAAGCGACGCATACATCTGCTCGCGCTGCTCCACACCCATGGCCTTACCGGTGGCGTCGAGCACCTCGCCAATAATGCAATCGGCCTCGTTCATGCTCTCGCCGCCTAACGTGGTCAGACGAACCGGGGCGCGATACTTAACGGCGGCATCGGCCGAATCGTCGACCTCGACGTAGCCGCCCTCCTCCAGATGAGCCAGCGTGCGCGAGACGGCAGCGCGGGTCACGCCAGCCATGCGGGCGAGGTCGGCACCAGTCAGACCGTCCTTGCTGCGCTCAAGATAGTACAGGCACATGATATCGGAGCCCTTAAGGCCCAGCCTTGCGCCCTCAGATGTCTTAATGCGCTGGATCTCCTTGTAGAGTCCGCTGATCAGTCCGACAAAGTCCTCGAAACGTGTCTCGTCGCTCTGCTGCATGGGAGACGACCGCCTTTCGCTTGCATAATGCTAACGGGTAAACATCTTAACCGTACTTATCGGCCGCCAGCCCTGCGCACCCTATTTGTTAACCCATCAACATAAAAACCACCACAAAGGACAGGCGCCTTTGTGGTGGTTTTGAGCATCAATAGGTTCTAGGCGCCGCTACAGCTCCACACAGGGATTGTCGCGGGTCACAAGCGTCTTAACGACAACCGTCGCTCCCAGATAGCGTTCAAGCAGCTCGGCTAAGCGATCGATGGCGGCCTGGCAGTCCCCCATGCGCTCGGGCTCTACGCACTCAATCGCCAGGAACGCGTCGGCCGAATCGTCGGATAGAGCCGTTCGAACACCGTCGCGCCAGTTCCAGCAGCGGCACACGGCGCCCGCATCGTCGATGTAGGCGAGCTCGCCGGGCAGCGTCGGGTCATCCGCTTCTTCGCCAAGCGGCAGGAACGCATCCCCACCGTCGGTCACCTTCAAGCGAAGATCCCCCTCAATCGCATGCAGATCCTCGCCTCCCACGGGCAGCGCGTAGGACAGCGACACCGTGTTGTAGATGTCCACCGCGGGCGTAATGTGGCCCACCGGTTTGCCTTTGAGCACGCGCTTGAGCAGGTTCTCGATTGAGCAACGCGCGCCCTTTTTGGTCTTGAACAGACGATAGGCCTCGCGCCATGCCTTGACCGGTGCGTTCTCGCTGATAGTGTCGCTGGTCAAATGACGCTCCGCATCGATATTGGCGCGGTCGAGCAACGCCGCAATTACATCCACGTCCTCTTGAGGAATCTGAGCCGTGGGCTTCATGCCCTCCACGACCACAACACCGACCGCTGCCTGCGGAAACAGCTCCCAAAATGAATCCTCGGCAATAAAGCTCTTCATACGCTCTCCCTTCATTGTGCGCGCCCGAGCGAGGGCGCCTAAACAAAAAGCGCCCTTACAACGGCCACCTTCAAAGTCCTACGGTGCCGTCACAAGAGCGCTTGCGCTGTCCCCATCCGGAGAAGGGGACGATATGTCAGGCGTATTGTAACCTGAGTCATCCGCGCGAGCAAAACCACCACAAAGGTGCCTGTCCCCTTTGTGGTGGTTTTGGGTCTGAGGCGACGCTAGTGGCGGAGTCCCAGCAGGCCGCGGCCGCGATGACGGGCGTCGGCGGGCACTTGAGCGTGCGGGCCGGCGGCCTTGACGGACTCGGGCAGGTGCGAGTACTTCTTCTCGAAGTTCTCCTCAAACATCACCGCCAGGTTGTGCGCTGCCTCGTCGTAGCGAGCGGTGCTCTGCCAGTACTGGCGCGGCACCAGGATGCCATCGGGCACACCGTGGCACGTGGTGGGAATGTCAACGTTAAAAATATCGTCGTGCACAAACTCGCTGTCCTCGATGGTGCCGTCGAGGGCGCGGGCCACCAGGGCGCGCGTGTAGGCAAGCTCGATGCGATGGCCCACGCCATAACCGCCGCCAATCCAGCCGGTGTTGACCAGATAGACGCGCGTGCGACCGTCGGCGATACGCTCACCGAGCATCTTGGCATAGACCATGGGGTCGAGCGGCATAAACGGCTCTCCGAACAGCGAGGAGAACGTGGGCGTGGGCTCGGTGACGCCGACCTCGGTGCCGGGGATCTTGGCCGTAAAGCCCGTCACAAAGTGATACATGGCAGCGTCGGCCGTCAGGCGCGAGATGGGCGGCAGCACGCCAAAGGCATCACAGGTCAAAAACAGCACAACGCTCGGGGTGGTGCCCATGCCCTTGGTCCACGCGTTGGAAATGTGTTCGACGGGATAGGCCACGCGCGTATTGTGCGTGATCGAGACGTCATCATAGTTGGGCTTGCGGTTCTCATCGAGCATCACGTTTTCACAGATGGCGCCAAAGCGAACGGCGTTGAAGATCTCGGGCTCGTGGAACGCATCCAAGCCCTCGCACTTGGCGTAGCAGCCGCCCTCGACGTTAAAGATGCCCATGTCGGACCAGCCGTGCTCGTCGTCGCCGATCAGCAGGCGCGTGGGGTTGGCCGAAAGCGTGGTCTTACCCGTGCCGGAGAGGCCAAAGAACACCGCGGTCTCATGCGTGACGGGATCCATGCTGGCCGAGCAGTGCATGGGCAGCACGTCGTCCTCGACAGGCAGCAGGTAGTTCATAACGCTGAAGATGGACTTTTTGATTTCGCCGGAGTAACCGGTGCCGGCAACCAGAATCACGCGCTCCTGGAAGTTGATGACCACGGCGGCGCTGGAGTTGAGGCCCTTGATGGCGGGGTCGCACTGGTAGCCAGGTGCCGCGAGCACGCAAAAGTCTGGCTCGCCGGTGCGCGCAATTTCGCGGGCAAGCGGGCGGGCGAGCATTTGCTTAATAAAGAGCGCCTGGCTGGCACGCTCGCAGGCGACGAGCAGGCGACGTGTGTGGTTGCGGTCGGCGCCCGCCATGCCGCGCGTGACAAACACGTCGCGTTCGTTGAGGTAGTCGACGATACCGGCCTTGATGGTCTCGTAGCTCTCAATCGAAAGCGGTCGGTTGACGGCGCCCCAGGCGATCTTGTCGTGAACATCGGGAGTGTCAACGATAAAACGATCGTTGGGTGAACGGCCGGTGCGCTCCCCCGTCTCGATCACCAGCGCGCCGTTGGATGCCATGCGGCCTTCTTTGCGGCGGATAGCGTACTCGACGAGCTCCGCGGCGGGTAGATCGACCAGCAGGCGGGGCTGATTCTCGGCGGGATCTTCGACCAGCGTAATACCAAAGTTGGACAGAACTTCTGCAGGGGTAACACCAGGCATGGGGCCTCCTTTAAAAACGCGGCACGTGGACGCGGCGCGCACTTTACTCACGTAAAGCCCGTTGTACCCGATATGCAAAAACGTTTTTGCGGCAACGGCGAAGCGCCCGCCCAACGGTCAAAAATCGCAGGCAAGCGGCCCAGTCATCGGGGACGTTCTTAAACGACTAGCCGTTGGGGACACTCTTGAACAGGCAACAACCAAGGAGTGTCCCCAGATGCCGGCACTTAGGGACGTTCCCAGAGTGCCGGCTACAGTGGCAGGCCTTGGCCGAGCATGGCGATGGCGCTCATGAGGACCAGCATGCCGACGGCGTAGGGCAGCACTGCACCCAGGAGTTCGGCGTCCTTACCGCGCACGTGCACGGCGGCAAGGCCAATCGCGAGCGTTTGCGGCGAGATCATCTTGCCGGCGGCGACACCCAGGGCGTTCAGCGCGACCATCCAGTAGTCGCTCACGCCCAGCGCCGAAGCGGCCTGGCTCTGGATGGGGCCAAACAGCATGCCCGAGGACGTGCCCGAACCGGTCACGAACGCACCGACGGCACCGATCCACGGGGCCAGAATCGGGTACAGGCCACCTGCGACCGCAATGCAGAACGCGCTGATCGAAGAGATCATGCCTGCATAGCCCATCACCTTGGCGCAGCCCAGCACCGAAAGCATCGTGATTACCGTCGGCATCATCTGCTTGACGGTCGCGGCCAGCACCTCGCCCATCATGCGCGGCGAAGCGCCCTGAATGGCGCCACCGACAAACGCAGCCATGAAAATCCAAACACCCGGCGTGTTGATCCACGAAAACGTAAGCGTGCCGGGGTTCTCGCCGCAATACACCTGCACGTGACTCGCAAAGGGCGCAAGCGCGGCATGCACGGCGGGCACCAGGTTGGACGTACCCAACAGCAGTACAAAAATCAGGATGAAACACGACCAGGCAGAAAGCGCCGACTTAGCGGTGAGCTGCTCACCGGCCTCGATATTCATGTGAAAGCGCGCGTCCAGGTGACCGGACTTCTCGGCGCGCATGGCAAGCGCGGCGGTCAGCGCGAGCGACACGATGGAGCCCACGACCACGGCAAGCTCGGGGCCCACAAACATAGCGACGACCAGGGCAGCGCCGACAAAGGACGCGCCAGAGAGCAGCGCGATACCGGCCACGCCGTGCAGGCGCTCGCCTACGCTCGCAACATCGCCTTGATCGTCGGCCACGCGGCCCGCAACCAACACGATGAGCAGCGGCATCACCACAAAGAACGGTGCGAGCTGCACCAGCTGAACGGTCGCCAGGTGCAGGGAATCCAGACCCACCAGGTCGGCAACGGACACCGTGGGGATGCCGATGGAGCCATAGGGCGTGGGCACGCCGTTGGCCAGCAGGCAGATCAGCACGGCAGGCACGGCCTCAAAACCAAGGCCCGCGAGCATGCCGGCGGGAATGGCGACAGCGGTACCAAAGCCAGCCATGCCCTCCATAAAGCCGCCGAAGCACCACGCCACGAGCAGCGCCAGCAGACGGCGATCGCTGCTGATGGAGGTGATCATGCTGCCGATCACGTCCATGGCGCCCGTGCGAACGCAGAGGTTATACGTAAAGACGGCGGCGATAATCACCAACACGATGGGCCACAGCGCCATCAAAAAGCCCTCGAGCGAGGCCGTGGCTATCTGCGCCACCGGCAAATGCCACCACGCAAAGGCGAGCACGCACGAAAGAACAAACGAACCAATCGCGGCTTTCCAGGCCGGCCATTTAAAGCACAGCAGCATCACGACAAGCCAGATGATAGGCACAAGAGCCAGCAAAAATGCGGCGACGTCCATGGGTAAAAGCTCCTTGGTACCGCGAGGGCGGCATCGGGGGTGTCATAAAACTTGAACAGGATACCGCACGCTTACCGACAATTTTCTGCCGCCTGCCGAAATATTGAACAATCCGTTCAAAAACACGAGCAAACACCGCCGCGTCTATACTAGAGCGCAGCAATAGAAAGGACTCCGCCTTGAGCATCACGCCCCTCGATAGCATCCGCCGCGCCATCGCCCGCCGCAACGGCGTCGCCGGCCCCGCCGCAGCGAGCGGCGGCACCGCAAAGGCCCAAGGTGGACGCATCGAGAACGGCCTGTTCCCCGCATCGCATACCGCCGAGGAGCTCGCACGTATCCAGGAGTTGAGTCAGCGCAACGCCGGCGGCCCCGACAGCGGCCAGGCCACACGTCGCCGGCGCGAGCGCGATCGCGAGCCCGGCCCCATCCACCGCATGGTCAACGCCTGGTGGAACCGCCTGCTCGGCGCTGTCTACGGCGGCGGTTTCTCCACGCAGGAAGCCGAATACGAAGAGCACGCCACCAGTCGCGACTATCTTTGGAACACCCTCGGCACCGCCGTATGGGGCATGGCGTTTCCGCTGCTCACCATCGTGTCCACGCAGCTTGTGGGCGCCGAGGAAGCCGGCAAGTTCTCCATCGCCTTTGTCACCGGCACGCTCATCATGATCGCGTGCAACTACGGCGTGCGCAATTTCCAGGTCTCGGATATCGACGAGAAGACGTCCTTTGCCTCCTACCAGCTCAATCGCTGGCTTTGCGGAGCGATCGCGCTGGCCTGCGGCCTTGCATACAGCAGCGCCCGCGGCTACGACGCGCACATGGCGACGATCGGCCTGGGCGTCTACCTCTATAAGGTGGTCGACGGCGTCGCCGACGTATACGAGGGCCGCCTGCAGCAGGCCGATAAACTCTACCTGGCCGGCATGAGCCTAACGCTACGCTCCGTCGGCGTCATCGCGGTCTTTAGCGTGGCGCTGTTCCTTACGCGCAGCATGCCCATCGCGGCGATGGCCATGGGTGTCACCGCCATCGCCTCGCTCATGCTGGTCACCGCGCCGCTCGCTCTGCTCGAGACCGAAAAATCGCGCCACGTGAGTCTGCGCGAGGTCGGCCACCTGTTTGTCCAGTGCGCCCCGCTCTTTGGCGCGCTCTTTTTATTCAACCTTATCGAGAGCATGCCCAAGTTTGTGATGGAAGGCACGCTGGCCTACAAATACCAGCTGTACTTTAATGCCCTGTTCTTTCCAGCGCAGGCTATTTTGCTGAGCATCGGATTTGTCTATAAACCGCAGCTCCTGCGTCTGTCGAGCATTTGGGCGAACCCGCGCAAACGCCGCCGTTTTGACTTGATTATTATTGCCGTTATGGCACTAATCGTGGCCATCACCGGCGTGTGCGCCGCATTTATGGCCGGTCCCGGCATTCCCCTCATGAGCTTTATGTACGGCCTCAGCTTTGAGCGCTACCGCACATTGGCGCTGCTGATGGTCGTCGCCGGCGGCGTAACCGCGGCCATCGATTTTATCTACGCCATTATCACGGTGGTGCGCCACGCCGGCGACGTCACCAAGATTTACCTCATCTGCTTTGCCGTGAGCGTAGTGCTCCCGGTGATCCTGATCAACCTGCTTGGCCTGATGGGTGCCGTCGTAAGCTACCTGGCTATCATGGCCCTACTGCTGGTGCTGTTGATTGTCGAATACGCCCACATCCGCCAGCGCATAGAACGAGCCCGCAACCCATACGGCGCCTAATTAGCTGCCCCGGTCACCGGAATTTGCGATGGAATCACCCCGGCCGGGGTCTCGTTGCGGACAATATGCATCACGCAAAACTAAGTGAGTAGACTTTTACCGAATCCCCGATCACACCGACAAAGCACAAGTCTGTGACCTGCGGTTTTATTGAGGCAAATATGTTGAGTGCTCGGCATTTCCAAAAAAGTCTACTCACTTAGCCAGCGGGCGGCCAAATGATTATTTAATCCCCGTCCCAGAAAAATCAATTAGCGGGCAGAAGGGCAAAAGTAGTCAAAAAGGCCCCGTCCCAAATTAGCTACCCTTTGCAGCGATTATTCGCCCGGGTTGATGTTCGCATAAAACTCCGCCCCGTCATCCAGACGCAGGATGCCTACGCGGCCGAACTCGGAACCGGTGGCCGCCGCGCAGTCGATATCGATGCGATCGGGCACACCGGCGGTATCCTCGCCACCCAAGCGCACCATTTGCCCGCGGCCCGACTCCTCATCGAGCCCTGCCAGGCCGCCAACCTCGCAATAGCGCCCCAGCGACACCGTGGGCGTGTGGCCACTCACCACGACCGGACCCTTGCCCTCGGCAGAAAGCAGCCCCGTCGGGGCATCCCAATAGCCATGGCGAATCCAGAGCAGGTCATCGGACGACTGCACGGCGAGCATTTGCTGCAGCAGCTCGCGATCGGCATCCACCGCCCCCGCACCATCGGCACAATCGACACCATGCTCAAGCAAAAACGTACGCGCCGCCTCGGTCTGAATGCCGGCGTGCACCAGCAGATACGGTCGCTCGGCAGTCTCTGCCACTGCATAGAGCGGCAGGGCAGCAGCCCAGCGCACCAGCTCCTCGTATGCCTCAAATTCCATTTCGTTGAGCTGTTGGCGCGTAGTCCAGCCGCCGTTGATATCCCAGGTCTCGGCATCGAGCGGGTCCTGGCCAATGATCGCGTCGAGCATAATCTGCTCGTGGTTGCCCTTAAGCACGCGAGAGTTGGGCAGCGACCGCACCAAGTTGATGACACCGACCGGATCGGGACCGCGGTCGATCATGTCGCCCAGCACATATAGCGTGTCGTCGGACGTCAGCGAGATCTTGGAAAGGGCCTCGTCCAGTGCGCGCACGTGCCCGTGAGCATCAGATGTCACATAGATCGCCATGGAACGCCTTTCCCTGCATTACGGCCGAAGCCCGATGCCACGACTAAAACTTCAAGTTGAACTTAAACGTTACCCATTGTACTCCGATGCAATAAAGCTGGAAAGTGCCGCCACAGCCAACGGCCACAAGCGGCCGCCCGCACGCTCCGGAAATACCGCGCCACCATCATCAACGCTCCACCCAGCCCCCCCCCCCCCGCCCCGGCCTCGTGTCGATAATGCGAACGCCCGCGGCTCGGCCCCATAAACCCACCACCTTTGGGTACAAATAACCACAGATAATTGACCGTGCCACGCAAACCACCCAGGAGCGGACACTATCCATGAACCAGATACTTCTCTTTATCGGCCTCGTCATCATTTTGTGCCTGACCATCAAACCCGTCGGCAAAAAGCTCCCCTTCCCCACCCTGCTCATCTTTATCGCGCTGGGCATGCTGCTGGGCGTCAACGGCCCCGCGCACATCGACTTTAGCGACTACGCGCTTACCGAAACCGTCTGCAGCACGGCGCTGCTGTTCATCATGTTCTACGGCGGCTTTAACACCAACATCGACCGTGCCAAGCCCGTCGCCGCGCCCGCGGTACTGCTGAGCACGCTCGGCGTCGTCATCACCGCCGGCATCACGGGCGCCTTTGCGCACTTCGCGCTGGGCTTCGACTGGATAGGCGGCCTGCTGCTAGGCTCGGTCGTGGCGTCGACCGATGCGGCGAGCGTCTTTAGCGTGCTGCGCGAGCACAGCCTGTCACTAAAGGGCGGCACCGACTCGCTGCTCGAGGTCGAATCAGGCTCCAACGACCCCGTCGCCTACATGCTCACCGCGGTGCTCGCGACCCTCGCGGCGGGCGGCAACATCGACATTCCCGTGTTGCTGGCCAAGCAGATCATCCTGGGCGTGGGGCTGGGCCTTGCCATCGGCTGGACATCCAGCCGCCTGATTGAACGCGCACATGCAACGGCCGAGGGCGCGCAGACCATCTTCTTGTTCGCCGTGGCGATCGTGGCCTACGCGCTGCCGAGCTACCTGGGCGGCAACGGCTTTTTGGCCGTATACCTGGCAGGTATTGTTCTGGGCGCGAGCGACATCACCGGCAAGGTCGAAATGGCACACTTCTTCGATACCCTCACCGAGATGGCCGAGATGACTATCTTCTTCTTGCTCGGTCTGCTCGTGACGCCCGCACGCCTGCCGCAAATGCTGCTACCGGGCCTGGCACTCATGGCGTTTATGCTCTTTGTGAGCCGCCCCATCGCCGTGGGCCTGCTGTTGGCGCCCTTTAAGACTAACCCTCGCCAGGTTGCGCTCGTAAGCTGGGCGGGTCTGCGCGGTGCCGCTTCGGTCGTGTTTAGCCTCTTTGCCGTGGTGGTCGGTGTTCCCGGTGGTCACGACCTGTTTGACCTGGTGTTTGTGATCGCCGTGTCGAGCATTGTGGTGCAGGGCTCGCTGCTGCCGGCGGTGGCGAAGAAACTCGATATGATCGACGCGGAAGGCGACGTGCGCCGCACGTTTAACGACTACCGCGACGAGGACGGCATGTCTTTCGTTAAGCTCAAGGTGGGTGTAGGGCATCCGTTTGCGGGGCGCTCGCTCGCGGACATTGGCAGTGCGACGGACATGCTCGTAGTCCTGGTGCTGCGCGACGGCGCACACCCGGTGCTGCCCAACGGCGATACCGTGATCGAAGAAGGCGACCTTCTGGTTATGGCCGCGCCGACGTTTGAAGAGCGTGCCGAGGTTACGCTGCGCGAGGTCACCGTGACACCCCACGGTCGCCTGGCAGGACTGCGCCTGCGCGATGTGCCACAAGGCAAGCACCCCTTTATCGTCGTGATGCTCAAGCGCGACGGCCAAACCATCATCCCCGACGGCAACACCCTCATATACGCCGGCGACGAAGCCGTCATCGCCACGCTGGCGTCGTAGCCATCCCCACCCATAAGTTGCGGTGAAATAGGGACTGAATAGGCCTTCTAGCAGCCCAAACAGTCCCCATTTCACCGCTTCTTGTTGAAGGGATGGGGTTGAAGTTCAATCGCGGCTACCATTCCTCGTCTGCGCCGTAGTCATCGTCCGCGTCACCATCGACGGCAAAGTCGCAGAGGTCGAGGCCTTCGCGTTCGGCTCGGGCTAGGAGCTCTTGGGGCGACTCGTCCTCGATATCCATCACGTCGAGCATGGCGGCCGGAAAACCCACGCCCGCCGCACTCCCCGCGCGGTCGAGCAGACTCTCGCGCAGTTGGTCTACATCAACTTCGATTTTCATGGTGAAACCCCCTATCGGCAATCGCGACCGAACAAACCGCATGCCCCAAATGAGGTGCAATAAATCCCAGATACCGCCATAATAAAACAATGAACATCAGGGAGGTTGCGGACGATGGATAAGCTCGATGCCATAACGGAACAAGTCAGGGACTTTTGTGATGCACGCGACTGGCGCAAGTATCACACGCCAAAAGAGCTCGCCATCGGCATGGCAACTGAGTCCTCCGAGCTCCTTCAGCTCTTTCGTTTTATGAGCGACGAGCGCATTGCAGAAATGTTCGAAGACACCGAGCAACGACAAGCCATCGAAGACGAAGTCGCCGACACGCTCCTTTTCCTTCTGCGTTTCGCAGATTTAAATGAAATCGACCTGCCAGCGGCGCTTTCGTCCAAGCTCAAGCGCAATGGCGAGCGCTACCCCGTCGACGCATCATCTAATGAATACAGAAAGGCGGACCATCATGAGTAATGAGTTCGCCCTTCGGCAATACACGCTTCCCCTGCCCCAGCCCTTTGAGACAAGCGAATCTCTTCAGGACTTTGGCACGCCAAAGCCTGGAGCCCATCATGACGAGAGTTGGCCCGTCCTTTACATTCTCACCAACAGCAGAAACAAGACGGCATACATCGGCCAAACAACCAACTACCAGCGCCGTATGAAACAACACGCTGCAAACGTGGACAAGGACTTCGACCGGACCCTTCTGATCGACAATCCCACCTTCAACCAATCCGCAACGTTCGAGTTCGAGAATCGACTTATTGAGCTGTTCTGTGCCGACGAAAAATACCAGGTCACCAATGCCAACAACGGCTATGCCCAATTCGATTATTTTGAGCGGCCTCAGTATCGCCAGAGGTTCCGAGACCTCTGGACAAAGCTTCGCGAAGAAAACTACGCGATTCATCCGATTGAAGAGCTCGAGAACTCCGATCTGTTCAAGTTCTCGCCTTTCAAGACGCTTACGCCCGACCAATACGAAACGATCGAGACGATTTATAAACGTCTCGAACAGGAGCATGAAGACGCAAAACATGGCGGCTCAAAAAGAGAACGTATAACCGTCGTGAATGGCGCGCCGGGAACAGGTAAAACAATCCTCGCCATCAGTCTCATGTTCAAAATCAAAAATGAGCCGAACCTTTCCGGTCTGCGGGTCGGTTTTGTCACCCCCATGGATTCCCTGAAGAAGACCCTCAGGAAACTCACGCACTTCCTTCCAGTGCTAAAGCCTGGCGATATCTTGAGCCCCAGTGACGTAACCAAAAATGATCGTTATGACATCCTACTTGTCGATGAAGCACATCGACTGGGTAATTATCTAAGCATGGGCTCCGGCATCAAGGCCTTCTATAGCACCTGCGATCGTCTCGGCCTTCCGCATACGAGCAACCAAGTTGACTGGATATTCAAATGCTGCGACAAGGCATATCTGTTTTATGACCCCAAGCAGCAAGTCAGGGCATCCGGCCTCAATCGAGACGGTCTTGAGCAACGAATCAACCAACTCGAAGAAGCAGGAATCGAGACCGAAGAATTCAACTTGAGCACCCAAATGCGTGTGCGTGGCGGCGATGAGTACCTCGATTTTGTCTACGACCTGCTTGATAACAAAGCGTACATGCATGCCGGCATGAAGTTTGATGAGCTCTTTGCCTCGCAGCCCTACGACTCGCGAGACAAGGACCCCGGAAGCGATGTGCCACGCTATCAATTTGGCATTGTCAACCGATTCGAAGACTTCTGCTCCCTACAACAAGCTAAGGAAGAAGAAACCAGCCTATCTCGCATGACTGCCGGCTTCGCTTGGAAGTGGGAAACCAAGACCAATAAAGATGCGTTCGATATCGTCATCGAGGGCATTCGCAAACGCTGGAATTCAACTCAAAAGGATTGGGTCAACTCTGTCAACGCTGTCAATGAGGTTGGTTGCATTCACACAGTGCAGGGCTACGACCTCAATTACGGATTCGTAATTCTGGGTCCCGACATTTACTACGACAACGACAAAGGGGGCGTCTGCGTTAACAAGGCAAACTTCAAAGATACCGTCGCAAAGAAAAAGGCAAGCGACGACGACCTACGAAAGATTATCGTCAACGCCTACTACGTTCTCATGACGCGCGGCATGCTGGGAACGTTTCTTTATGTATGCGACCCAGCGCTCAAGGAGTATTTGTCACGGTATATCCCGGTGATATAGACCTAACGACCGCCCTCCCCCATGTAACCATCCTGTAAATCATAGCGGCGCACTCGAGTTTTACCGTGATGCGGTCGCGCCCGGCGCTCCACTGTGCTAAAGTATCCCGAACGCTCAAACGACTACGAGGGGAACTAGAAGATGGCACGTGTGCACAACTTCTCAGCTGGCCCGGCCGCACTGCCCACAAGCGTGCTCGCCGAGATCGCCGACGAGATGATGGACTACCGCGGTTGCGGCATGTCCGTGCTCGAGATGAGCCATCGATCTAGCATGTACCAGCAGATCATCGACGACGTCGAGGCAACCCTGCGCCGCCTGCTGAGCATCCCCGACAACTACCGTGTCCTGTTTTTGCAGGGCGGCGCCACGCTGCAGTTTGCGGGCATCCCCATGAACCTCATGCGCCGCGGCCGCGCCGGCTACGTCGTGACCGGCAACTTTGCCAACAAGGCGTACAAGGAGGCCGCCAAGTACGGCGAGGCCGTGCTGCTCGCGAGCTCCGAGGACACCAATTTCGACCGCATCCCAGACATGGCCGACGTCAACGCGCGCATTGCCGCCGAGGCCGCGGGCGACGGGCTCGACTACGTCTACATCTGCCAGAACAACACTATCTTTGGCACCATGTACCACGAGCTGCCCAACTGCGGCGATGTGCCGCTGGTCGCCGATGTCTCGAGCTGCTTTTTGTCACAGCCGCTCGACGCTGAGCGCTACGGGCTCATTTACGCCGGCGCGCAGAAAAACGCCGGCGCCGCAGGCGTGACCGTGGTCATCGTGCGCGACGACCTTATCGCCGAAAGCCCCGCCTTTGCGCAGACGCCGCAGTACCTGGACCTCAAGACCCAGGTCGCCAAGGGCTCCATGCTCAACACGCCCAACACCTTTGGCATCTACGTGTGCGGCAAGGTGTTCCGTTGGGTTGAGCAGACCGGCGGACTTGCCGCCATGGCCGAGCGCAACTGGGCCAAGGCCAACCTGCTCTACGACCTGCTCGAGCACAGCGAGCTGTTCCATGGCACAACGCAGGCCGACAGCCGCTCCATCGCCAACGTCACCTTCCGCACCGGCGACGCCGAGCTCGATGCGGCCTTTGTTGCAGGCGCGGCCGAGCACCAGATTCAAAACGTCAAGGGCCATCGCCTCGTCGGCGGCATGCGCGCAAGCGTGTACAACGCCGTCACCATGGAGGACGTGCAAGCGCTGGCCACGTACATGAAGGACTTCGAAGCGCAGCATAGTTTGAGTCCGCGATCTAACTAGCCCGCAACACGCGGGCCGACCAGCCACTTCAAACCACCTGTTTTAGACAAACCTGCTAAGGAGTTTTTCATGCGTAAGATTAAGACCATCGACGACATTACCAAGGACGGCAAGGTCGAGTTTGGCGAGGGCTACGAGTTTGTGGGCACCGCCGAGGAGGCCGATGCCGTCCTGATGCGCTCCACCGACCTGCACGGCTACGAGCTGCCCGAGGGCATCCGCGCCATCGCCCGCTGCGGCGCCGGCGTCAACAACATCCCCGTCGAGGAGTACGCCAAGAAGGGCGTCGTCGTCTTTAACTCCCCCGGTGCCAACAGCAACGCCGTCAAGGAGCTCGTCCTGGGCATGCTGGTGCTTTCGAGCCGCGGCGTGGTGCAGTCGATGAACTGGGTGCGCGACAACGCCGACGACCCCGAGATCCAGGTCGACGCCGAGAAGGCCAAGAAGGCCTTTGTGGGCCGCGAGCTCAAGGGCAAGCGCATCGGCGTTATCGGTCTGGGCAACGTGGGCTCCAAGGTCGCCAACGCCTGCGTCGATCTGGGCATGGACGTCTACGGCTACGATCCGTTCATTTCCGTCGAGCACGCGTGGGTGCTGAGCCGCGAGGTGCAGCGCGTGGGCACGCTCGAGGATCTGTGCCGCGGCTGCGACTACCTCACCGTGCACGTGCCCAGCAAGGCAGACACCATCGGCATGATCAGCACCGAGCAGATTAACCTGCTGGCGCCCGACGCCGTGCTCATCAACTACGCGCGCGAGACCATCATTGACGAGGACGCCGTCGACGCCGCCCTGCGCGAGGGCAAGCTCAGCTGGTTTAGCTGCGACTTCGCCACGCCCAAGACCGTCAAGATGCCCAATACGTTTATCACCACGCACTCGGGCGCCGGCACCGGCGAGGCCGAGGCC
Source organism: uncultured Collinsella sp. (assembly GCA_900541475.1). Lineage (GTDB taxonomy): Bacteria > Actinomycetota > Coriobacteriia > Coriobacteriales > Coriobacteriaceae > Collinsella. The sequence continues at coordinate 3,869 of UQJV01000041.1, read as the reverse complement.
AACTGCGCCGACATGGCCATCAGCGAGCTCAAGGATTACCTGGAGAACGGCAACATAGCGCACAGCGTCAACTACCCCGCCTGCAGCATGGGCAAGGCGCGCGCCGCAAGCCGCATCGCCTGCCTGCACGCCAACGTGCCCAACATGATCGGCCAGATCACGGCGATCCTGGCCAAGGACAACGCCAACGTGCAGCGTATGACCAACGAGTCCGCCGGCGAGAACGCCTACACCATGTTCGACACCGACGAGCACCTGGACAGCAGCACCATCGAGGCGCTCAAGCAGATTCCGTCGATGTATCGCGTGCGCGTGATCAAGTAGCGTCGGCGCCAAGCCTGCCAGACAGACCACGAAGTCCATTCGCCCCCCGTTTTCACGAAATCGGGGGGCGAATTTCGTGCTCCCGGCGGCTTGAAAAGTGCTACCCAGAACAAGTTGTTTCGGATAATCGACAGTGAGGCCCTAGTCGCTAAGCACAGCTGCTTTTATCAGCAGCTTTATCAGGGGTTTTAGTAGGTAAAAATCGATCTCTATATGCCAAATTAAAGTTGACTGTCCATTTTCCGAAATAACTCGTTCTGGGTAGCACTTTTCAAGCCATTTCCAAGGAGCAACTGAAGTTTTTTCGCAACCAAAACTCTAGTTCCCGCGACCGTTTTCTACCTGCACAACTACATTCCCGCCCAATCGATAAAAATCTCCTCACGAAGCCGCCGCTCGAGCTCCTGCTGCCGCGGCGTCTTGTCTTTCAGCGGCATATCGAGATAGGACATGATGAGTTCCATCACCACGCGGAAGGCATCGGAGTCGACTAGCTGACCATAGGTCATCAGAACGACAGGATATCCCATCGTCTGCAGGGCCGTCGTTCGATCGGAGTCCGAGATCTTGGATTCTATGGATCCGTGAATGGCTTTACCCTGGCATTCAACCAAGCACTCCCGGCTGCCGTCCTTATTTGACAGCAGGATATCGGCGTAGCGCCTATCAAGCCCCGAAATCAGGCGAGCGCTGCGCGTCATGCGAATCTCGACGTTATTGGTGAGGTGCAGCCCTTCGCCGCCGCGCAGCCTCGAAAGGCCAAACAGCATCGAAGCCTGGACCTCGAGCGGCGATGCCACAACCCCCGTAATGCATTTCGCGGCACGTGTGAACGATTTGGCACCGCGGAGTCCCTGGATCTTATTGGCGAACTCCGTTAGTTCAGAGAGCTCGATCAAGGGAGGTCGTTTCCACAAGTCCGTTGGATTCCCAGAGACATCATTTACGTTTTCCCAGCCCGACCGTGCGTCACCCCACCGGTTCCCATATGCCTGTTCAAGTGCCAACTTTACCTGGGACGCAATCTTGCACACGGCAAAGGTGCCGCACATCTCATACATGCACATGATCAGACGCTCGTTTGAGACCGAGGAAGCAAGGGTCAGCAGCGTAAAGAGCGGGGATGCGACATCAAGGCCAAACTCTGTCTGCCGCACGGAGCCAAACGGCCTCTCCCCGTTCCAAACATGCCTGATAATGCGACCGCCTTTACGTCCGCAGCCGCCCTGCGCCGACATGTGTAACGGGGTGCCCAGGAAATGCTTGACAAGCGGATGCTCACAAAGGCGCTCCCTGCGCGGATCGTCCGCAGAATCGGGCAGGTCCGGCATTATTGCCAAGACCTGTGGAGATATCCGGTGATACCGAAAGGCAGATATGTCGCACAGCATGTCGTCCATGAAGGGTACGTACCCACTACGTCGTTTGTGAGCCCGCCCAGACGACAAACGCGATGGCTTAGCCTGCGAACGGTAAATACTGCTACGTGCACGTCGTGATCTCTCAGGAGGCTTACAATCAGTTTGGAAAACAAACTGATTGTGAGGTTGCATATGGTTGATGAGGACTTTGCCTGGCGGCTTGCGCAGGACCTTGTGAAGATTGACAGCTCGGACCCCGGCGCATATGAGGGCGAGATCGAGCACTTCATTAAGAGGCTCATTGAACAGCAACTGGCGCAGCTTGATAGCCCCGCGCTCAATGCCGTGCAGATTGAGGAGCTCGAAGTACTCCCCGGGCGCCGCAACCTTATGGTCACCGTGCCGGGCATGAGCGATGAGCCGCGACTCGTCTACATCTGCCACATGGATACCGTCACCCTGGGCGATGGCTGGGATGCAGACACGCCGCCGCTCGGGGCGACCGTGCGGGACGATAAGCTCTATGGCCGCGGCGCCTGCGATATGAAGGGCGGTCTGGCCTGCGCCATTGCCGCACTGGTCCATACGCTCGAGCACGTGACGGCGGATGGCGCGCTGCCTCGCCGCGGCTTTTCGCTCATTTGCTCGGTCGACGAAGAGGACTTTATGCGCGGCTCCGAGGCGGCCATCGATGCCGGCTGGATCGGCTCGCGCGAATGGGTGTTGGATACCGAGCCCACTGACGGACAGATTCAGGTGGCGCACAAGGGGCGCACGTGGTTCGAGATCGAGATGGCCGGTGTCACGGCGCATGCGAGCCAGCCTTGGAAGGGCGCAGACGCCGTCGCCGCCATGGCCGAGGTCGTGTGTTCGCTTCGTCGCGCGTTCGCGGCGTTGCCCCTGCATAAGGAGCTGGGGCCTTCGACCATCACGTTTGGACAGATCGAGGGCGGCTATCGCCCCTATGTCGTGCCCGACCATGCCAAGGTCTGGGTCGACATGCGCCTGACGCCGCCGACCGATACGGCCGCCGCGATCAATATGGTCGAGCATGCCATTGCCGCCGCCGAGGCCGCGGTTCCCGGTTGCCATGGCAGCTACGCCGTGACGGGCGACCGCCCCGCCATCGAGCGCGACCCGAACTCTCCCCTTCTAGCCGCACTCAAGCGTGCCACCGATGACGCGACGGACGCGGACACGACCGTCGGCTTCTTTACCGGCTACACCGACACCGCCGTCATTGCCGGCAAAACAGGTAACCGCAATTGCATGAGCTACGGCCCCGGCTCGTTGGCGCTCGCGCACAAGCCCAACGAGTATGTGCCCCATGCCGATATCGTTCGCTGCCAGAACGTACTCATCGCGCTTGCCGATAACACACTCGGGGACGCAAGCGGCCAAGTTGGGGCATAATAAGCCGCGAACAAACCGACTCGCGCGTTAGGACCGCCCATGAAAGCACTTCCGTTTCCCTGCATCCGCCCAGCTCAGGATCGCGTGCTCGAAGCGCTGCCGCAGATGGGCGGCATCCTGAGCGGCAACGACGCCCTGCGCGGCGCCATCGCCGACGGGCTCATGCTCAAAGATCCGGGTGCGGCATACTACGTGTACGAGTGTTCGGGAGAGCCGGGGCGCGTGACAGGCGTTGTAGCAATTTGCCCGGTCGACGTACTGGCGGGCGACGGCGTAACCCCCGCAGATGCGACCGCAGCCGCCCGTGCAATCGCCGAGCTTAAGGTGCAGCCCCGCCCTGTGGCACTTACCTACGAAGCCTCGCCCGTCATGGATATCATCCTCGGCGCCGCCAAAGAGGGCGCGTCGCTCTATGCCGTCACCGACCCCTCGGGCATTACGCACCGCGTGTGGGAGGTCAAGCGCGAGGACGCCGTTGCCGCCATCCGAGCCATGCTCGATCAGGCACCGGAGCCGACGCCGGCAGACGACCCCGCCTACGCTGCCGCGCTGGCAGGGGCGGCGCAACTCCTGGCAAACGAGGCCTGCACAGCTGGCACCTACACGGGCAAAGAGCCGTTCAACTTTGCTGTAGCCGCGCTGTTCCCCGCCGCGCAGGTCGCCGGCGGCGCACCGCAGGTTCCAACGGGTTTGCTCACCCACCAGATCGCACGGTTCTAACAGGGCGTAAACGCCTCGTACAAAGACTCGATAGCTCAACAAACAAGGGGC
>UQJV01000040.1 GCA_900541475.1 uncultured Collinsella sp. | reverse complement strand
CACATCTGGTGTGTCCATCCTCGCAGTATCCGGTTCTCAAGGTGCACGCCTGCGCTGGTTCCCGGTTCGACCGGGCCGCGCGGCAAGGAGATATATTGCCAGACCGGAGGGGCGCCGTGGGCGGGAATCTGGGCGTACACATTTCCTACACAATTGTGCCATCAATTGACGTTTGCCAGTTGTTAGCTACCGCTCGCCGAGCGCATCTTTATATAAAGCAGCCCCATGGCTAGAGCCGATATGCGCCCCTGGCCAAATCGCAGCCGGCATCCAGTAACTCATCGCGCTCCTCCACCGAAAAGCCCTCGGCGTACACGCGCACCACCGGTTCGGTTCCACTGGGACGGACCAGCAGCCAGGTATCGTCCCCGAATGCCAGGCGCAAACCATCCATATGACTTACGCTCTGCGGCGCCTTGCCGCATATCGACTTGGGATTCACGCCGGGAAGCAGCGTGCGCAACGTCTCGGCATCCTCGGCCTCAAGCCGCAAATCTCGACGTCCGTAGCTCGTCTTGCCAAAGCTCGCCTCGAGCTGATCGATGAGCACGCCCAAGGGCGCACCGGTCTTGGCCATGAGCTCGCACAAAATCAGACAGGCAAGAATGCCATCACGCTCGGGCATGTGCGCTGCGATACCGATGCCGCCGGCCTCTTCGCCACCCACGAGGACACCGCCCTTCTTCATCTCGGCCGCTATATATTTAAAACCGACGGGCTTGATGACCACGCGGCAGCCAAGCGCTTCGGCAACGCGACGCACAAGCGTGGAGCAAGAAAGGTTGACGACGACGCGTCCCTCTAGATTGCGATACTGGACCAAGTCGCCCAAAACGAGCGCCATGATCTGATGCGGATGTATATATCTACCGCGCTCATCAACCGCGCCGATGCGATCGGCGTCGCCATCAGTCACCAGGCCGGCGCACGCCCCGTCCTCGACAACCACACGCTCACAAGCATCCACCCACGGCTCAACCGGGTCGGGACAAATATCTCCCCTATCGGTCGTCTCGCCGGCATGAATCTCGTGGACTTCGACGCCAAGCTCTCGAAGCAAGTCGGCAAGATATCCCTGAGCCGCTCCGCCCATGGGGTCAACCACCACACGCAAACGCGCAGCGCGAATGGCATCTGCATCGACAAACGATGCCACCGCTCGCATATAGTCGGGAATGATATCTGCCGTGCGGTATTGCCCCTCGAGCCCCAGCGGCTCGGTGGCCATCGTCTCCTCGAGCTCTTCGATGACATCCTGGTTGGCCGTCGAACCATCGCCCATCCGCAGCTTGAGACATAGATAGCCCTGCGGATGATGTGAGCCCGTCACCATGAGCGCGCCGCACGCCTCGCCGTCATAAGCGGCCGCCCACGTAAGAGCGGGAGTCGGCACCGGCCGAGACACGAGCACGGCATCGAGCCCGTGGGCGGCAATCACACCCGCCGCGAGCTCGGCAAACTCGCGCGCTTGCGGTCGCGTGTCAAATCCTACATATACCGTTTTACCGGGATTCGTCTTTTGCCACAGCCCGCCGATAGCATCGGTGACACGAGCGACGTTGTCGATAGTAAAGTCTCCGTCGACGCGAGCTCGCCAACCGTCAGTTCCAAAGTGAATTATCGCGCACACGCGCAGACACCTCGCAGTGTTTGGATCATGGTACGCATGAGGTATACCCGCAACGGGCATCCGACAAGCCGCCGACACGCTCGTTCACCGTTTAGGCAAAAGCCGCCGAGATGCGCGCCGGCAACAAAAAAACCGCCCCGGCAGGGGCGGTGATTCGGTACTCCTATTTTTGGGGCTCTATATATCGAGCGCATCTGCCATAGCGGCCGTCGTAACCGCCGTGGTTCCGCAGCAGCTGCCTACCATTGCGGCGCCTGCCCGCGCCCACTCGACGCATGCGCGAGCGAAGGCTTCGGGATCCTCGTGCCACACGAGCCCATCCTGTGTCTGGACCGGATTTCCCGCGTTGGGCCGAACCGTAACGGGCGTGGTAGCCGTGGCGACCATCCTTGGCACCGCGGCAGTAGCCGCTGTCAGGGAGCAACAATTGACCCCGACCGAGTTCGCACCGTGCTTCTCGGCATACAAGATGGCACCTTCGATGTTTAGGCCATCGCCCAGCAGGTCGCCCTTGTCATCAATAGCAAAACTCACCAGAACGGGCATGCCGTCAGCGGCATCATGGGCACCGGCGAGCACGGGCTGCAGATTGCGGATCGACGTGACCGTCTCGATCAGGAGGCCGTCTACGCCGGCGCTGAGCAAGGCGGACGCCTGCTCACGAGCGTTTGCGCGAATCTCTCGATACTCGGGGGAACCCTCGACAAACCACTCAATGGCAATAGGGCCCATAGACCCCAACAGGAGCTGCGGATTTGCCTGACGGGCATCGTCGACCGCCCCGCGATTGACCTCCGTCATGGATGGGGCGATTTCGTCTTGATTGAGCGCGTGGCCCGACGCCTGAAACGTGTTTGTGATGAGCACCTGCGCGCCAGCGGCGGCGTACAGTCGATGGATACGGGAAACCGTCTGCGGTTCGGCGAGGTTCCAAAATGCCGGCGGAATATCGGCGGCGCCGCATTCGCTCAGCAACACACTGCCCATGGGGCCCTGTGCCAGCAATGTCTCACTGGCAAGTCGGCGCATAAGCTCCTCGCCGCCAAAACGATTGTAATAACTCGTATCCATATATGTATTTCGCTATTCCTCGACGCTGATTCCCTGCTTTTCGAGATAGGCGAGCCAGCGGTTCATCGTGTCCTCGGAAAGCGCATGCTCCATCATGCAGGCCTCGGCATCGGCGCACTCAAAATCGACGCCGAGCTCCTGGACCAAAAACGTGCGGATCAGACGATGGCGATACCAGATAGCCGAGCCGACCTCGCGTCCACGGTCAGTCAGGATAACTTTACCGTAGTGAGACTGCTCGACAAGCTCGGATGCCTTGAGAGCCGAAACCGCCTTGTTGACCGATGCCTTCGAGACGCCAAGGCGCTGTGCGATATCGACCGATCGCACGCCATTGGTCTCCCCATCTTCGCTTTCGATGCGAACCATGCACTCCAAGTAGTCTTCGTTCGCCACCGTTAGGCGTAGCTCGCGCGAGCTATTTGTCGTATCCATGAACATCCGTCCCTTCTGCATTCAATGGCTGATTCTACCCCATCCAAGCGTCGCGGTATGCCGCGGCATACCGTGCTAGAGTTCTTGTTGCACACGACGACCAAGATTGGAGCGGTCTTTATGGAAAACACCACCACGAACCCCGACGTCCTCGAGCGTTTTTTGCGCTATGTCCAGATCAACACGCAGTCCGAGGATGCCAACTGCGACCAGGTGCCGTCGAGCACCGTCCAGTTTGACCTTGCCAACGTGCTTGCCGAGGAGCTGCGCGAGCTGGGTGCGACCGATGCCCATGTAACCGAAAACGCCTATGTCTGCGCGCACATTCCCGCTAGCGCCGGTTCCGAGAATAAGCCCGCCCTGGGCCTGATCGCGCACCTCGATACCACCGAGGTCGCGCCGGGCGCCGGCGTAGCGCCGCACATCGTGCACTACGAGGGCGGCGACCTGGTTTGTGGCATCGTTGACGGCAAGCCCGTGTCCATGAGCACCGCCAAGCTTCCCGCCCTCAACGATCTGGTGGGTGAGGACCTTGTCTGCTCCGACGGAACTACGCTGCTGGGAGCCGACGACAAGGCGGGTGTCGCCGAAATCATGGCACTCGTCGCTCGCATCGCGCAGGACCCCTCCCTGCCCCACCCCGCGCTCGGCATTTGCTTCTGCCCGGACGAGGAAATCGGTCACGGTGCTGAGCTGTTGGATATCGAGGCCTTCGGCTGCAAGTACGCCTACACGGTAGACGGCGGTCCGGTTGGCGAGCTTGAGTGGGAGTGCTTCAATGCCGCCGAGGCAACCGTTCGCTTTGAGGGCCAGTCCATTCACCCCGGCGACGCCAAGGGCCGCATGGTCAACGCGAGCAACCTGTTCTGCGACTTCAATGCCCTGCTCCCCTACGAGCAGCGTCCGGAATACACCGAGGGCTACGAGGGCTTCTATCACCTTGAGGGCGTCTCGGCAACGGTCGACCATGCCACGGCGCGCTATATCGTCCGTGATCACGATGCCGCTAAGTTCCAGCAGAAGCTCGAGCTGATGGATGCCGCCGCCGCACTGCTCAACCAGCGACTGGGCGAGGAGCGCGTAACGGTCGAGATTAAGCACCAGTACCGCAACATGGCCGAGATCGTCCGCGACTACCCGGAGCTGATCGATGTCGCCAAGGATGCCTTCCTTGCCTGCGACGTCGAGCCCCAGGTGCTGCCGATTCGCGGCGGCACCGACGGCGCCCAGCTGTCGTTCCGTGGCCTGCCCTGCCCCAACCTCTCGACAGGCGGTTACTGCTACCACGGCGTCAACGAGTTTGTCCCGGTCAGCTCACTCGTCAAGATGACCGACGTCCTGCAGGAGCTTGTCGCCCGTTTCGCATAAGACTGGCCGCATAAGCCCAAAAGACGAATCGCCCCGTCCTCAACCGAGAACGGGGCGATTTTTTGCTGCAATGAGACCAGGTTGACGCGCGCCAGCCTCTTGACGCAAGGAGTGTCCCAAACTGCCGACACATAAGGAACGCCCCCAAGCGCCAAGTGTTCCGGCAACGCCGATGTTTTGGCGCGGACAGCGAAAACCCGCCAGAGCGAGCAAGGTGCCTTGAAACAAGGCGGCATTGATCTTTTGATCATGCCGCCGAAGTTGAAAGGCAGATTGCCGCTCTGGCGGGTTTGCAGCGTCGACTGGTTACGCGGTTTGGTAAAACCGCGTAACTCTAATAGTTGGCTTCGTAGCCGTTGCCGTCGCCGGTGGGCTCTTCGTAGTTATCGGAGCCGTCGCCCGAATCGTCGGAATCGTCCGAGCCACCCGACGAGGTCGCCGTGCCATATGCGTAGTCCTCGGACGTATTGTTGTTGAGGTCACCGATCGTGGAGCTGGAGCCGTCGGAAAGGCCCATGGTGTTGGGGCCCTTGGGATCCTCACCGGCTTCGACACGGGCCATCATTTCCTTAAGCTCGTCTTCGTAGACAAAGACATAGCTCACACCGTCGATCATAGTGCTGCCGTCGGCATACGAGGGCAGGTTGGCCGAGTAGATGCCATCGACATCCATGCCACGCATGGCATTGACCGTAGAGACGGTATCCTGAACGCTCATATCGGTTACGAGCATGTCGGACAGCGAGTTGACCAGATCAAAGATCTTGGTGGCATCAAAGTTGTTGAGGATCTGGTTGGCGAGGGCGCCAAGTACCTGACGCTGATGGCGCATGCGCGTATAGTCGCCGTCGGCATAGGTGTAACGGCAACGGGCGTAGGTAAGGGCGGTGGCGCCATCCATGTGCTGCTGGCCGGCAGTAATCTTAATATCCAGGTGCTCGGGATCGTCGACGTCGTCGGTCGCGTTAATGTCGATACCGCCAACCGAATCAATAAGCGACTGCATGCCGTCAAAGCTGACCTCGGCATAGTGAGCAATCTGAACGCCGCACAGCTCGTTGACCGCTTGGACCATGGCCTCGGCGCCGCCATAGGTATGGCAGGCGTTAATCTTCATGGTCGAGCCTTTGTAGACAACCTTGGTATCGCGCGGAATGGAGATGAGCGTTGCCTGCTTTTGCGTAGGGTCAATGCGAGCCAGGATAATCGAGTCGGCACGGTACGTATCCTCACCCGGACGACCATCGGTACCAAGAAGCAGCACGTAGAACGGATCTTTTGCCTCATCGGTATCGACCAGAATCTGGCGCAAGTTGTTGGTAATGACATTGGAGTCGCCAAGCTTGCCCATGATGGTGGCAAACCACAGACCTGCAGCGGTCGTGGCGCTCAGCAGTACGCCGAGCACGGCGATGAGAGCTACGCGGCGAACCGTGCGCCCGCGACGGCGCTGACGGGCGCGCTCGGAATAGCGAGCGACGTTGTCGCGGCTGTAGATCTTGGCCTGCGCACCAGTCGAGGGTCTTCGGGTGTTATCCGCCAGGGGCTTCTTGTTAAACATAGGCAACCTGCATTAGTAGATGACGGGATCGGGGACGGTGGCATGTTCGACATGCGCGCCAAGCGCCTGCAGCTTTTCGACAAACTGCTCGTAGCCACGTTTGATGTGATGGATGGCAGAGACCTCGGTAACGCCGTCGGCGATAAGACCGGCAACCACAAGCGCCGCGCCGCCACGAAGGTCGGGCGAGGTGACCTGTGCGCCTGAGAACCCCTTAACGCCGTGAATCATGGCGTGATGGCTCTCAATGCGAATATCAGCACCCATACGCACGAGCTCGGAGGCGAACATAAAGCGGTTCTCGAAGATATTCTCGGTAATCACGGAACTTCCGTCGGCAAGGGCCGAAAGCACCATGATCTGCGCCTGCATGTCGGTCGGGAAACCCGGGAACGGAAGCGTCTGGATATCGACCGGCTTGATGCGCTCGGCGCGATTGACGTGGACACCGTTCTCGATACGCTCGCACTCGATACCCATAAGTTCCATCTTTTTGAGCACCATGCCCAGGTGGATGGGGCAGAAGCCCGTAACATCGACGCCGCGTTCATCGGCCATGAGGGCGCCGGCGACGATAAAGGTGCCGGCCTCGATGCGGTCACCCACCACGCAATGGGTAACGGGGTGCAGCTCCTCCAAGCCCTCGATGGTCACGACGGGCGTTCCCGCGCCGACGATCTTGGCACCCATCTCGTTGAGCATGTTGGCAAGGTCGACGATCTCGGGCTCGCGGGCAGCGTTGTCGATAACCGTGGTGCCCTGCGCGCGCACGGCAGCCATGATGAGGTTCTCGGTAGCACCCACGCTCGCGAACTCGAGCGTGACGGTGGTGCCGCGCAGGCCCTGGGGAGCACTGGCGTTGATGTAGCCGTGGGCGGTGTCGAACTCGACGCCCAGAGCCTCGAGACCCAGGATATGCATATCGATCTTGCGGGCACCCAGGTTGCAGCCGCCCGGCATGGCGATCTTGGCGCGATGGAAACGACCCAGCAGGGGGCCCATCACAGCCGTGGAGGCGCGCATCTTGGCGACGAGCTCGTAGGGAGCCTCCCAAGAATCAACCTGGGAAGTATCGATTTCGAGCGTGTGCTCATCGAGAACTTCGATTGTGGCGCCCATGCCCTTGAGTACCTTGCCCATAACGTGGACATCGGAAATATCGGGCACGTTCTGAAGCGTTGTCTTGCCCGGCGCCAGAAGCGTTGCAGCCATGAGTTTGAGTGCGGAATTCTTTGCACCCGAGACGGGCACGGAGCCTCCGATGGCGTGGCCACCCTCAACGCGGATAATATCCAAGGTCTACCCTTTCAAAAAGCATGCCCGGGGTGGCTGAGCCATCCCGGGCATGATGTGTTCGCAAATGGTCGAACGCCAAAACGTTTGACTATTGGGCAAGCTTGAGCTTACACCATGCGATTTCATTATAGAGGTAGGCGCGGCGTGCATCATCCTCCGACAAATTACCCAGCTTCTCTTCAAAACCTTGAATATCAGCTTTAACCTTGTCGGCGTCGACGGTCGCCAAATCGCAAGCGCGCTCGGCGAGGACGGTCACGACATCGTCCGCAACCTGGGCATAGCCGCCGGCCACGGCAAACGTGTGGTCGACAGTGCCCATGGCCTTATCGGAAACGCGAACGTAACCGCGGTCGATCGTGCAGATTTCGCTGGAGTGAGCAGGTAAAACGCCAAACTCGCCATCCGTAGACGGAATCGACACAAACGCAGCGTCACCCTCATAGGCGAGGCTCACGGGGCACACGATGCGGATACGCATAACCTACTTCTCCTCCATCTTGCGGGCGCGCTCACGCACGTCCTCAATCGTGGAGGCATAGCGGAATGCCTGCTCGGGCAGGTCATCGGCCTTGCCGTCGACAATCTCGGCGAAGGAGCGGACGGTATCCTCGACGCGGACGTAGACACCGGGGTTGCCGGTGAACTTCTCGGCGACGTGGAAGGACTGGGAGAGGAACTGCTGAATCTTACGGGCACGGTTGACCGTAAGGCGCTGCTCCTCGGACAGCTCGTCCATACCCAGAATGGCGATGATGTCCTGAAGGTCGGAGTACTCCTGCAGGAGCTCCTGAACCTTGACGGCAACACGGTAGTGCTCCTCGCCAACGATCGAGGGATCGAGAGCGTCGGAAGAAGACGCGAGCGGGTCGATGGCCGGGAACAGGCCGAGCGACGAAATGCTACGCGAAAGAACCGTGGTAGCGTCGAGGTGCGTGAACGTCGTGGCAGGCGCCGGGTCGGTCAGGTCGTCTGCAGGGACGTAGACGGCCTGGACAGAGGTAATGGAGCCCGTCTTGGTCGAGGTGATGCGCTCCTGGAGGTCACCCATCTCGGTAGCCAGCGTGGGCTGGTAACCAACGGCAGAAGGCATACGGCCCAGCAGTGCGGAAACCTCGGAACCGGCCTGGGAGAAGCGGAAGATGTTATCGATGAACAGCAGAACGTCCTGGCCACGATCGCGGAAGTACTCAGCGGTGGTAAGGCCGGCCAGACCGATGCGCAGACGCGCTCCAGGCGGCTCGTTCATCTGACCATAGACCAAGCAAGTCTTGTCGATAACGCCCGACTCGCTCATCTCGAGATAAAGGTCGGTACCCTCACGGGTACGCTCGCCGACGCCGGTGAACACCGAGGTGCCGCCATGCTCCTGGGCGAGGTTGTTGATGAGCTCCTGAATCAGAACGGTCTTACCGACGCCGGCGCCACCGAACAGGCCTGTCTTGCCGCCACGGATGTAGGGCTCGAGCAGGTCGACGGCCTTAATGCCGGTCTCGAAAATCTCGGTCTTGGTGGTGAGCTCGTCAAAGCGGGGCGCTGCATGGTGGATGGGGTAGAACTCCTCCACCTCGGGCATGGGCTTGCCGTCGACGGGCTTGCCCATGACGTTCCAAATGCGGCCGAGCGTCTTGGGACCAACGGGCATCTTCATGGGCTCACCGGTATCGGTGGCGATGAGGCCGCGCTGCAGGCCGTCGGTCGAGGACATGGCGACCGTGCGGACGACGCCGCCCGGAAGCTGGCTCTCGACCTCAAGGATCGTGCTCAGGTGACCGATCGGGGTCTCGGCCTCGACCGTGAGCGCGTTGTAGATCGGGGGCACCGCGCCGTCAAACTTGACGTCGACGACAGGGCCGATGATACGCACGATGCGGCCATCACCGGCAGTCGTCTTCTTGGTGGCTTCCTCGACCGCAAGCTTTACGGTGTTATTAGCCATTACTGTTCCTCCAATGCTGAGGCTCCGCCGACGATTTCGTTGATCTCGGTCGTGATCGAAGCCTGGCGCACGCGACTATACGTGCGGGTAAGGGTCGAGATGATCGCGGTGGCGTTTTCCGTCGCGGAGTGCATGGCCTTGCGGCGTGCACCCTGCTCGGCAGCCGCCGAATCGATCAGGGCCTGGTAGATGACCGTCAGGATATAAGACGGCACAAGCTTGCCGAGAACATGCTCGGGAGAGGGCACGAACTCGAACGTGGACGAGATGCGCTTAGGGGCGTCGGTCTCGTTCTTACGCGGACCGTGGGCCATAGCGATCATCTCGGGGTCGAGCGGCAACAAATGCTCGACGCGAAGCTCCTGATCCACGCGGTTCTTGGCGTGGTGGTAGACAAGCTCGACACGGTCAAGCTCACCGGCACGATACGCATCGCAGATATGAGAGGAGATCATGCGGGCCTGATTGAAATCGGGCTCAGAAGAGTTGCCCTCAAAGTGCATGATGACGTTTGCGCGGTCACGGAAATACGTGGCCGGTTTGCGCCCACACGCGATGATCTCGCACTCGATGCCGTCGTTCGCCCAAGAAGCGGCGAGCTTTTCGGCCGTGCGCTCCACCGTCGTATTGAAACCGCCGGCAAGGCCGCGGTCCGAGGCGATGACGATGATCAGGCCATGCTTGACCGTCTCATGCTTTTGAAGCATGGGGTCAGTGCCCGAGCAGGAGGCATCGCCGGCGACCGTCAACATGACGTCGGTCAGCGCCTCCTTATACGGCTCGGCCTGCTTGGAGCGATCGAGGGCACGACGGATCTTGGCCGTAGAGACCATCTCCATCGTGCGCGTGATCTGCTTGGTCGTGGTAACCGAGGAGATTCGCTTCTTAATGTCGCGAAGGTTGGCCATGGGGCTTAGTTCTCCTCTGATCCAGAAACATCCGAATGGTGCTTGGCCATGAACTGCTGCTTGAAGTCGCCGATGACGCGCAAGAGCTCAGCCTTGGTGTCATCATCGATCTTCTTGGCGCGAACCTTGTCGAGCAGCGAGCCAAAGCCATTGTCCATGTACTCGATGAGCTCGGCACGGAAAGGCAGCACGTCGGCGATCTCCAGGTCATCCAGGAAGCCCTCGTTGCCAGCGAACAGCGTAACGATCTGCTCGCCAACCTCAAACGGCTTGTAACGCGGCTGCTTCAGGAGCTCTGTCATGCGGGCACCATGGGTCAGCTGCTTCTGAGTAGCCTCGTCGAGGTCGGAGCCGAACTGCGTAAAGCCGGCGAGCTCCTGGTACGAAGCGAGGTCCAGACGGAGGTTGCCGGCGACCTGCTTCATAGCCTTGGTCTGCGCGTCGCCACCGACGCGGGACACGGAAATGCCCACGTCGACTGCCGGGCGCTGGCCCTGGAAGAAGAGCTCGGACTGCAGGTAGATCTGACCATCGGTAATGGAAATGACGTTGGTCGGAATGTAGGCCGAGACGTCACCGTCCTGGGTCTCGATGATCGGAAGAGCCGTCATGGAGCCATAACCGTTCTTCTTGGACATCTTGACGGCACGCTCGAGCAGACGAGAGTGCAGGTAGAAGATGTCGCCAGGATAGGCCTCGCGTCCGGGCGGACGATGCAGCGTCAGCGACATCTGACGGTAGGCCACAGCCTGCTTGGACAGGTCGTCGTAGATGACGAGCACGTGGCCGCCGGGGTTGGTCTCGCTGGCGGGCTTGCCGTCCTCGCCGTTGTACATGAAGAACTCGCCGATAGCGGCACCGGCCATAGGCGCGATGTACTGCATAGGGGCGGAATCGGCAGCGGTGGCCGAAACGATGATGGTGTAATCGAGCGCACCGTGCTGAGCGAGGGTCTCGCGGATGTTGGCAACCGTGGAGGCCTTCTGGCCGATGGCGACATAGATGCAGACCATGCCCTTGCCGCGCTGGTTGAGGATAGCGTCGATGGCGATAGCGGTCTTACCGGTCTTACGGTCGCCGATGATGAGCTCACGCTGACCACGGCCGATAGGCACCATGGAGTCGATGGCCAACAGGCCGGTCTGAACCGGCTCGCACACCGGGGTACGATCGATGACGCCGGGGGCCTTGAACTCGATGGGGCGACGGTGCGTGGCGACGATGTCACCCAGGCCGTCGATAGGCTGGCCGAGCGGATTGACGACGCGGCCGAGCATGGCGCGGCTCACGGGGATATCCATAATGCGGCCAGTGGTGCGGCACTCGTCGCCTTCCTTGATGGAGTCGACGGCACCAAACAGAACGGCGCCGACCTCGTCACGGTCAAGGTTCTGGGCAAGGCCGAAGACGGTCTCACCGGTATCGGAGCTCTTGAACTCCAGAAGCTCGCCTGCCATGGCGCTCTTGAGGCCGGAGACGCGCGCGATGCCGTCGCCTACCTCGTCGACCGTTGAAACCTCATGCGTATCGACCGTCGCGGAGAGGCTCGTGAGCTGCTCCTGCAGTTTCTTGGCGATATCCTGGGCATTGAGGGTTTCGGACATTAGGCTTCACCTCCGTACGAATTAGCAGAGTTTGCGAGGGTCTCCTGCGCGATGCGCAGCTGCGTCTTGACGGAGATGTCACGACGCTCGCCGCGGGCCTCGAGCACCAGGCCGCCCACGATAGACGGGTCGACCTGCTCGATAAGGAATACCTTGCGGCCGAAGTCCTGCTCGCATTTCTTAGTGATGGTTTGACGCAGCTCGTCGTCGAGCGGGATCGCCGTGGTGACGGTCACGCCCACTACATCCTCGTCTTCCTCGGCAACATACTTAAAGGCAGCTGCCACCTTGGGAAGAAGGTCGAGCTGGTCGCGCTTGGACATGGTGTCGAGCACGGCGACGATCTCAGGGCTGACGCTAGCCAGGCGCTCGATCATCTCGAGGTCCTCGAACACATGGTTCTCGGCCTTGGCGGCTTCCAAAAGGGAGCGCGCGTAGGTCTCGAGTACCTTGTCCTGATAGCGGCTAGTCGGCATTCAGGCTACCTGCTTCCTGGATGTAGCGCTCGATGAGCTTCTTCTGCTCGGACTCGTCCTCGAGTGCCTCGCCCACGATCTTGGTGGCGACGGCAACGGACAGGTCGGCGATGGAGCTCGCGGCACCGGCGTAGATGGACTTGCGCTCGTCCTCGACGGTCGTATGGGCCTTGGCGATGATCTCCTCGGCCTCCTTGTGAGCAGTCTCGATGATACGGGCGCGCTCGGACTCGGCGTCCTTACGGGCCTCGAGAACGATGTCGGCAGCCTGACGACGGGCGTCGGTGACGATCGAGTCGGACTCAGCGCGCTTGGCGATGGCCTCCTGCTTGGTCTTCTCGGCCTCGTCGAGGCTCTCCTCGATCTTCTTGCCGCGCTCCTCCATGGTTTTCATGATGCCCGGCAGGGCGACCTTGGCCAGCACGATCCAGATAATCAGGAAGGCGATAAGCGCCGGGATGAACTCCGCCATCTTAGGGATGAGGATGTCCGCACCGGCGGCGCCGTCCTCGGCGAACGCGGAAACCGGCATGAGCAGCGCGGCCGCGGACGCGGAGAGTGCGATCGCGCTCTTCTGGGATGAAAGATTCATACTTGACGCTCCGTGCTATTTAACGATCAGCGCGACAACGAAGCCGATCAGAGCCAGAGCCTCGCCGAAAGCGGAGCCCATGATGAAGACGGTGAACACGCGGCCCTGGACCTCAGGCTGACGGGCCATAGCACCCGTAGCACCCAGAGCAGACAGGCCGATAGCAAGACCAGCGCCGATAACACCGAGACCGTAACCGATAACTCCCACGATTCCTCCTTTGTCGTGCGTGTCTTATTTCACGCAGGATAACCTTTTTATAACTGCCGGGCTCCATGGGTACGGGCACCGGCGGTTTAACGAATTGCCTTACCTTTAAGGCACGAACGGAAGATTACTCCTCCTCCGCGACCTCCTCTGCCTCAGAGACATACACGGCGGTAAGGACCGTGAAGACGTAAGCCTGGATGGCGCCGACCACAAGCTCGATCGCATAAATCAGGATGAGGATGGCAAGCCAGGCCAGCGAAGGCAGGGCGCCGACGGCGTGGGCCGCGGAAACCTGCTGAAGCAGCGGCTGCATGAACATGCTCGCCATGATGGCGAACGAGCCCATGACCACGTGTCCTGCGAACATGTTGCAGAACAGACGGACGGCGAGCGTGATGAGGCGCAGGAAGGTCGAGAAAAGCTCGACGACCCACACGAGCACGTTCATCGGGAAGCTCACGCCCTGCGGGGCGAGGCTCTTGATGTAGCCGATCACGCCGTGAGCCTTGCATCCGTAGTAGATGAAGTACACGAAGGCGAAAATGGCGAGTGCGGCGGTGGAGCCGATTGCGCCGGTGCCGGGCTTCATTCCCGGGATCAGGCCGATCATGTTATTGATCAGGATGAACAGGAAAAGCGAGCACAGGAACGGGAAGTGCTTCTTCCAGTTCTCACCCACGACACCCTTGCCGATATCGTTCTCGACGTACTCGATGATGTACTCGAAACCGTTGACGAAGAAGCCCTTGGGAACCAGGGTCTGCTTCTTCTTGAACACGGCCAGGACGATCAGGAGCACGATCGTGGAGACGATCAGCCAAAACGAGTACTGCGTGATGCCGCAGCTCAGATCGCCCACGACAGGGGTGGAGCTGAACTCGCTGACCAGATGATTAATCTCATCAGGCAGCTTTTCAAAAATTTCCACGACTTACCTTTCGACCTCATGAGGATCTCGCAGCGCCTTGGCGACGCGAACCGCGCAGGTGGCCATAAAGGCCACGAAGCCGATCGCCTCGCCCAGGAGGAACATGCGAAATGCCTCTCCGAACAACACAAACACAACCAAGGTAAAGACAAGCAACGCGATTGCCGAGACCGCGAGACTCACCATACCCTTGAGCATGTCCGCATTCTGCTTATCGTCAAGAACCGGCTTGAGCGTAAAGACAAAGGGAAGGAAGGCAATCGCGCCCGCGATGGCACCTGCAACGATAGCGAGCAGATCGGCTATCTGAAACACTGGCGTCCTCACTTTCCTTTTTTATCGCCTCACAGGACAGTTCCCGCCAAACATTGGTGACTATTGTACGAGCCAATCGCTAAAGTACAACCGAAAAAGCATCGGTTAATACGCACCTGTTCGTTTTCTTAAGACCTTCTTTATGCCGCAGGTACGGTAATACGTTTTTCTCGAACCCTGCAGGGCAAAACGTCCGTTAACAGGAGTGCGCGCGGTCGTCTTTTGTTCGACCGCGCGCACCATTTCTTCGTATTTGTGACCGTAGCCGACAAGGCCCAACGACTACAGCGTGCCGTAGATACGGTCGCCGGCATCGCCCAGGCCGGGGACGATGTAGGCGGCCTCGTTGAGATGGTCGTCGATGGCGCACGTGTAAATATGTACGTCAGGGTCCTTTTCGGTCAGTGACTTGAGGCCCTCGGGCGCGGCGACGATGCACAGCATGCGGATATCCTTGACACCGCGCTCGCGCAGGTAGCTGATGGCCATCTCGGCCGAACCGCCCGTGGCGAGCATGGGGTCGACAACCAGGCAGATGCGCTGGTCGATATCCTTGGGCATCTTGCAGTAATACTCATGCGGCTCGTGGGTAACCTCGTCGCGCTCCATACCGATGTGGCCCACGCGAGCGGAGGGTACCAAGTCGAGGATGCCGTCGACCATGCCAAGGCCCGCACGCAGGATGGGAACGATGGCGAGCTTTTTGCCGGCGAGCTGCTTAAACGTTGCGGTGGTGATGGGGGTCTCGACCTCGACGTCTTCCATGGGCAGGTCGCGCATGGCCTCGTAGCCGTCAAAAAGTGCGAGCTCACGCACGAGCTGGCGGAACTGGTTGGTGCCGGTGCTCTTGTCGCGCAGGATAGACAGCTTGTGCTGGACGAGCGGGTGATCGACAAGGGTCACACGGGACGTATCGTAGGTGACGGTCATGGGTTGATTGCCCCTTTCGTTGCGGCCGGAAGATGGCCTTGCTGACAAGGCGCATGGCGACGTTGTTGCCGCGCGCCGTGCATAAGTTTAACGGTTTGTTGTATCGAGCAGCTCGTCGCAGCCCTACTGTACGGAGCCGAGCGAGCGTTTGACGGCATCATGCCAGCCCGCCAGGTTTTGCTCGCGGCGCTCGGCGGACATATGGGGAAGGAAGGTCTTAACGATCTGAGCGTTTTGCTCCAGCTCCTCCAGGTCCTCCCAATAGCCGACGGCAAGGCCCGCCAAGTACGCGGCGCCGATCGCCGTGGTCTCCACCGTCTCGCACTGCAGCACGGGGATATCCAGCAGATCGGCCTGGAATTGCATGATGAACTCGTTGCGCGAGGCGCCGCCATCGACGGACAGGCGCTCAATAGAAAGCCCCACGTCCTGCTCCATGGCGCGCAGCACGTCATAACTCTGGTAGGCCATGGACTCGCAGGCCGCACGCACAATGGTCGCGCGACTCGAGGCACCGGTCAGGCCGCACACGATACCGCGAGCACGCGGATCCCACCAGGGAGCGCCCAGGCCAGCGAAGGCGGGGACGAAGTAGCAGCCCTCGTTGTCGTTGATCGAAGCGGCGAGTTGCGCGGACTCGCTCACGCTCGAGATAATGCCCATGTTGTTGCGCAGCCAGTTCATGGTTGAGCCGGCGGCAAAGATAGAACCCTCGAGCGCATAGCTGATCTTGCCGTCTGCGGCGATACCGATCGTGGAGACCAGACCGTTCTTGGATTCGACGACCTCGTCGCCGGTGTTCATGAGCATAAAGCAACCCGTGCCATAGGTGTTTTTGGTTTGACCAGGATGGAAGCAGCAGTGGCCGAACAGCGACGCCTGCTGGTCGCCCGCCACGCCCATGATGGGTGGCATGTTGGTCATGATGTCGCTCGCGACGCGGCCGTAGTCGCCCGAGCTCCAACGAACCTCGGGCATCATGGAACGTGGAACGTCAAAGAGCGCCAGCAGGTCGTCGTCCCAATCGAGCGTATGGATGTTAAAGAGTGCGGTGCGGCTGGCATTGGTGTAGTCGGTGGCAAAGACCTGACTGCCGGTGAGGTTGTAGATGAGCCAGGTGTCGATGGTGCCGAACATGAGGTCGCCCGCCGCCGCGCTCTCACGCGCACCGTCGACGTTGTCGAGGATCCACTGCACCTTGGAAGCCGAGAAATACGGATCGAGTGTGAGTCCCGTGCGGGAGCGCACCAGCCCTTCCGCGCCCTGCTCGACCAGCTCGTCGATCAGAGGTGCGGTGCGACGGCATTGCCACACGATGGCGTTATAGATGGGTTGACCGCTTATGCGGTCCCACACCACCGTGGTCTCGCGCTGGTTGGAGATACCGATGGCGGCGATGCGGTCGGAATGGATGCCGCTCTTAAACTGGACCTCCATCATCACGCCAATCTGGCTGGCAAGCACCTCCATGGGATCCTGCTCCACCCAGCCGGGGCGCGGGAAGCTGGTTTTGACGCTACGACGCGCCTGGGCAACGATGCAGCCGTACTCGTCGACGATGGTCGCGAGTACCGAGGTAGTGCCACAGTCGAGCGCCATGATGTAGGAACCGCCAAAGCTAAACGAGGCGTCTTCCATACCCAGGCTACCTAGATTCAACGACATCGCTTAAACCTTTCTATTGCATCGGGTCGGACAGGACCCGTTCGATCTCTGATGCGGGAAGCGCGCCTTGGCGCAGGATCTGGAGCTCGCCGTGCTGAAACGACACGATGGTTGAGGCATCGCGACATGGGGTCTCACCGGCGTCGACGGCCACATCGACCCCCTCCAGGATGCGCTCCTCCACCGTGGCAAAACTTGCCGGCGCGGGCGCGCCATGCGTGTTGGCGCTGGTGCAGGCAAGAGGGCTGCCGCAGGCGCGGATGAGCGCTTGCACCACGGGCGAGGCCGAAGCGCGAAGTGCCACCGTGTCGTCGGCGGCGCGCATAAAGGTCGGCACGCAGGGGGCCGCCTTGACCACGATAGTCAGGGCACCCGGCCAGCATCGCCGGGCGAGCATGCGGGCCTCATGAGGGATATCCACGCCATAGCGGTCGAGCGCCTCGGCATCATCGACCAGCCAGGCAACCGTTTGGGTGAGCTCGCGCTGCTTGAGGGTAAAGATACGACGATAGCCGGTACCGAGTGCGGGGACCGCGGCGCCGTTGACGGTGGCCTGCGGATCGCGCGGCCACGGCAGAGGTTCACGTGTATTTTGTGGAACGGCATCCGAGAAGGCGTTGACTGCCACGGCGACACCGTAGACCGTCTCGGTTGGAATAAGCGCCAGGCCGCCGCGACCGAGTAGCTCGGCCGTGCGCTCGACTGCAAGCCGATGCGGCTCGCGCGCTCCCTCGTATACCCGATAGACCGTCTGCATGTGTATGCCAGCCCCTTACGCTCTGGTGCAAGTTTGTTTACTGTGGGGCATTCTCGCACGAAACGTTCAACCTATTTGCCCAGAGCGCATGTTGGTTTGGTGAGCGGCTCTAGTAGTCGGTGAAAGTGAGGGGGTTAATTGAAGATTTTTAGCGCGCAAGCGTAACGGTACGATCGGGAAACTCGATGCTTGCAACCAGTTTTCCGCCGAGGCTCTCTGCGTACCTGCTCAGCGTGTCAAGCCTCATCGAACCCAATTCCCCACGCTCGAGCTCGGATACGCGTTTTTGAGAAACGCCCATCGATTGGGCGACCGACGCCTGTGTTAGATCTTTTAGCCTGCGAATCTGAGCAAGCTTATAGGCTTCGATACGATCGCGAGTCCTCTCCTGCTCGGCGGTAATGGAGTCGCGTGTTATCCCGCGAGATTCCATATACTCATGCAGTTCCATCTCGATCGAGCCTCCTTACGTGGCGACGGTATATTTGCTCGGCCTTTGGAATGTTGATCGCATACCAGCCGTTCCATTTTGCCCTTGACGATCCCGCTCGCGACTTATCACCCGCCAATAGCAATACCGCCTGGCGCTTGGGGTCAAAGGCGAAGAGGATGCGGATCACCTGCCCACCACATGAAGTCACTCTCAGCTCCTTTAAATGATGAAGCTTCGAGCCCTTGACACGGTCAACCAGTGGACGACCAAGGCTGGGACCTTCCTTCTCGAGCACCAAAAGGTCTGCATAAATCTGCTTCAGCGTAGCTTCATCCTGCTCATCAAGCCAAGGTTCAATGTAATCAAGCACGATACGGTACCGATGCAGCTGATTTGACATACCTTTCTCCTTCTATAATAGAAGTTTTACGGTATATTGCAAGAGCAAACTTGAGCAAATGTATATTAGTTCAGCTTAAATACGCTGCTTGGGCTCGGTGACGATGGCTCGGACGATGCGGGGGCGATCGGTGAGGTCGTGGACGATGCGCACGTCCGAGAGGCCCGCTTGGCGGCAGAGCTCGGCGGCGGCGTCGAGGGCGCCCTCGTAGAGCTCGCAGGCAAACAGGCCGCCGGCGCGCAGCATATAGGGCGCCGCATTGAGCAGGCGGCGGAAGATATCAAGGCCGTCGGCACCGCCCTCGAGCGCCAAATCGGGCTCGAAGTCCTTGACCTCGTGCGGTAGCGAGCGCATGACGTCGGTCGGAATGTAAGGCGGGTTGGAGACGAGTACGTCAAAGGTGCCCCACTCCTCGCGGGGGATAGAGCTCACCAGGTTCGTGAGGCTGAAGGCGACCTCATCGGACGTAAGCCCGAGCGCGTCGCGGTTTTTGGTGGCCAGGTCAATGGCGCGCGGCTCGATATCGGTAGCGGTGCAGGTGACATGGCCGCGGCGCTCCCAGGCAAGGGAGAGCGAGATGCAGCCCGTGCCGCAACCGACCTCGAGAACGCGGGCAGTGTGGGGCTCGGCTGGGGCAGGCGCGGCGGCATCCTTCGTCAGAGACGCCTCGTGGTCGGCGCCTTCGATGGCGATGCCGTATTCGTCGAGCTCGGGCTCAGCGGCCTCCTCGGCTTCGGTCTCCGCTACCTGCGCGGCGGCTTCCTCGGCCTCGCGATCGGCCAGTTCCTCGGCATAGGCGCGGCTGCCCAGCACATCGCTACCCAACGCCGCCTCGTCGGCGGCTGTGAGGTTGGCGGCACGGCGCTCGGCCGTCGCTCGCTCGTCGGCCAATGCGGCTTCGGCCTTGCGCGCTTGCTCGACTTCATCGTTCCAGGGCAGCTCAACGCGCTGACGGGCGGCAGCCTCGGGGCTCAGCACCTCGGCATCCAGATAATTGAGGACTTCCTCGACGAGCATCTCGGTCTCGGGACGCGGAATGAGTACGCCGGGGGCGCACGCGACGTCGATCATGCGGAACTGCGTGCTGCCGGTGATGTACTGCAGCGGCTCGCCCTTGGCGCGGCGGACGACCGCCGCGTGCATGGTCTCGAGCTGCGCCGCATCGAGCGCCTCGTCCGTACGCATATATAAGTCGATGCGCGCCAAGCCCGTGGCAGCGCACAGCAACCATTCGGCAGAAAGACGGGGGTGTTCCTCACCGCGCTCGGCCAGGTACTCCTTGGTCCACTCGAGACAACGCTTGATGGTCCAAATCTCGTTTGCCATGGGGTCCTCCCCTCTTAAGCGCCGGGCGGCGCGCGAATGTCGGAGCAGATTGTACGCGAGGCCAGCGCTTGGCAAGGGACGATTGAAGGCGATTATCGAGAATCAGCCCAGATTTTTTGTTTGCCCCCGTCCAAAGTGTTCATTTGTCGACGTTCATATCTGCATCCGTCAAGCTTTTGGCAAGGTTGCCCCAAAACTGACCAATATCTAACCAAACGCTTGCACATCGCTTGACGCGCGACGCGTCAAAAATCGCCCCGTGACTTCTTGGACGATTTTTCGAGCAATATTTTCAATAGCAGATGAAGGCTATTATTTACTTTGAGCAGGTAGGCAGCTCAAAGGCCATCAAAACCGATTGAATAACATCTCAAAGCAATGTACCCAACCTAGTCATTTAAGAACGTCCCCAATGACTAAAGGGATCATTCAAGTGCCAACCAAGATAACGCCGATGTCTTGGCAATGCCAGCGAGCGGGTCGCATTTGAGACAAGGTGACGTGAAACGAAAGGGCGCTGACCTTCTGGTCGCGCC
>UQJV01000039.1 GCA_900541475.1 uncultured Collinsella sp. | reverse complement strand
CCTATATATCGTTCCACGCGCAGTTTCGCAGCGCAGCGAGAATGTTTGAGCATGGAATGATATATAGGGGCCTCCCACGGGAGAGCGGACATTACAATACGCCGCTAGAACCGAAACCGCCGGCTCCTCGGTCGGTTTTGTCTAGTTCGTCTACCTCTACAAGATTGACTGTGGGGACTTCTTGGATGACGAGCTGGGCGATGCGGTCGCCTTTGTTGATCTGAATATTGTTGGTGGAATCCAGGTTGATGAGGATGACCTTAAGTTCACCTCGATAGTGGGCGTCGATGAGACCGGGCGTGTTGACTATAGACAGGCCCTGCTTAATGGCTAGGCCGCTGCGGGGCTGGACAAAGCCGGCGTAGCCATCGGGCAGCGCAATGGCCAAGCCAGTGGAGACCAATCGGCGCTCAAAGGGCTTGAGGATGCAGTCTTCGTTGGCGCGGAGGTCAAGGCCGGCATCCGTGGGATGGGCGTATTTGGGAAGCTCGACCATGGGATCGAGACGCTTAATGTTAACGGTAATGTTAGGCATGAAATCACCTTAGCTTGTCGAGCTCTTGCAAAAACTCGTCGACGTCTTTGAAATCGCGATAGACGGAGGCAAAGCGAATGTAGGCCACCTTGTCGATCTTGGCCAAGCGTTTGAGCACCATATTGCCCAGTTCGTGGGACGTTACAGCCGTCAGCGTACGGGAACGTAGCTCCACCTCGATATCATCGATGATCTCGTTGAGCTTTTTCGTGTCGATATCGCGCTTAATCGTGGCGCGCATCAGGCCGACCAGCAGCTTATTGCGATCGAACCGCTGCTTTGATCCGTCGGATTTGATGACCTCGATGGGATCTTCGCAGCGCTCGAACGTCGTAAAACGATAATTGCACGAACAACATTCACGACGACGCTTGATAGTGTTGTTCGACTCCTGCATACGGGAATCGACAACGCGGGTGTGTGCCTTGCCGCATTTGGGACAGCGCATGGAACCTCCTCTTAAACGATAACAAGGGTACCATGCGACCGACCCGAAATCTTACGAACGGGCCGGAACTTTCAGAACTGCACCAGCATCAAGAGAGCCGCGATCGAGGTGATTGACGCTACGAATCATGTCGGAAGTCTCCTGTGTGGAAAGGCCATCGATGGGATGCTCCTGGGCAAGCGACCACAGGGAATCGCCGGACTGCACGCGAACCGTCTCGTAGGTAACGTTGGCTACGGAATCGGCATATGCAGCGTGACGAGCAGAAAAAACTGACGTGGCGAGCACAAAGAACAGGGTAAACGCCACGGCAACAGCAACAATCGTCGAGGCCTTCAGGGCAACAGGAGCCAAAGCAACGGACGCACGCTGGGTGCGAACGGGTTTAGTGGCCACGGTCTGAAAATGAGAACGTCCACCCTTCACGACCGTAAAGGCCGGCGATGCGGGCACCTCAAGCTTAAGAGCGAGGTTTCCCTGGACCATATCCGCTGCGTTCATTCTGTTCTCCTCTCGTTTGTTTTGACGAGAACTGTTTTATCAAGCCGCGGGGACAAAAAAGTCTAGCGCGGGAACGAGTGTTCGGTTATTATTATCTTCGAACAGTTGTTCCTGTCAAGCAAAAATAGAACATTTGTTTGGTATGGGTAGAGAGGAATCCCTGATGGCTCGCAAAATTACCAAGCGTCAGCAGCAAATTTACGACTTCATCAAGGAATATCAGCAGGAGAAGGGCTATCCGCCCAGTGTACGCGAGATGGCTTCGGCTGTGGGCCTTTCCTCCCCTAGCACTGTACATGCGCATCTCTCCGCACTCGAAGCACGAGGCCTGCTCAAGCGTGACGCCACCAAGCCTCGCGCTCTCGAGCTCTTTGACGAGGACGGATCTTCCGTCTCCATCTCAAAGTCCGATGAGTCCGCGGCGCCCCGTGGCACCGTATCGCTGCCTCTCGTAGGCCGAGTCGCTGCAGGGATTCCCATCCTTGCCGAGCAGAATATCGAAGACACCTTTACCATCCCAACCGAGATCGCAACGGACCAGGGGTCCTTTATCCTCGAGGTCCACGGCAATTCGATGATTAACGTCGGCATTTATAACGGCGACTACATCATCGTTCGTGAGCAGAAGAGTGCCATGAATGGCGAGATTGTCGTGGCTATGATCGATGGCTCTGCAACGGTCAAAACATTCTACAAGGAGCAGGGACGCGTTCGTCTGCAGCCCGAAAACGACACCATGGAGCCCATCTACGCGACGAATCCCACGATTCTGGGCAAGGTCGTCGGTTTGATGCGCCGGTTTTCGTAATGCAAAAACGCATCACTGTCTTTGATACTATTCGCGGGTTTACCATGCTGTCGATGGCGGGATTTCATGCCTGATACGACCTTGCCTACCTATATGGTTGGAAGATGCCCTGGTTTACCCAGACCATCTTCCAGGACATCTGGCGTGCCAGCATCAGTTGGGTATTTTTGTTTATTGCCGGCTGGATGTGCACCCTCTCGCGCAACAACATCAAGCGTGCCGTCAAATATGCCGCTGCCGCTTTAGTTGTATGGGTCGCAACGACGCTCGTCTCAGTCGATGACTCGGTGAACTTCGGCATCATTTTCTGCATGGCGGCATGCACCGCCATTGTTGCACTCGCGCGCCCGGTTCTCGATAGGGTGCCGACAGTATGGGGTATAACAATTTGCCTCATACTCTTTGCCTGTACCTGGAGCATTCCTAAAGCGGTCTACCCTATCCCCTATCTAGCTTGGCTGGGATTCCCAGGTCCAGAATTTGTCTCCGGTGATTACTATCCGCTCATACCCTTCTTATTTATGTACCTCGCAGGCTTCTTTGCCGCCCGCACGGCACAAAAAGCAAACCTTGAAGCGCCAGCATGGGCCTATGAGAATCCCATCCCGATGCTCGCAAGCCTCGGACGCCATGCGCTGCCGTTCTACCTGCTTCATCAACCCGTTATCTTAGGCGTGCTGGAGCTGATTTACTCTGTTCGGTAGCGCTCGAGACGCGTTGCGATACGGGCCGGAAGCTTTGCCACAATACGAACGCCATCTTCGAGGTATTCCTCGTGCAGAAGGGTTCCCTGTTCGTGCGCGAGCGTGATTAACGCGCCCTCTCGATACGGGATATCGGCCGAGAGCAACACGTCCGTAGCGGCCGCTTCACGAGCGATGCGGTCGACTAAGTCATCAAGACCCTCACCCGTCTGAGCCGAGAACAGAACCGCCTCGGGATAACGCCGGCGAAAGCTCAAGCGGTCGACGCTATCGAGCAGATCAATTTTATTGAACACGGTAAGCGTTAGGCGCTCACCGGCACCAATCTCGTCCAGGACACGATCAACCGCCTCGAGCTGACGCTCGTAATCCTCATCGGAAGCATCCACGACTTTAAGAATCAAATCGGCGCCGAGCACCTCGGAAAGCGTAGATTTGAAAGCGTCGACCAGGCCATGGGGCAGTTTTTGAATAAAGCCAACGGTATCGGTGATCGTCATGCCACGGCCACCGGGCAAACGGTACGAGCGCGTCGTGGGATCGAGTGTGGCAAACAGCTTATCCTGCGAAAGTACTGTGGATCCCGTCAATCGATTAAGCAGCGTCGACTTACCGGCATTGGTGTAGCCAGCCAACGCCACGCGAAACGCCGGCGATTCAATACGGCTTTTCGATTGCACGTCGCGACGCTGTTCAACCTGTTTCAGTTCGCGTCGAAGAGCTGCGATCTTATTGCGAATCAGGCGACGGTCGACCTCGAGCTGGCTTTCGCCCTGACCAAAACGCGATCCAATGCCGCCACGCGTCTGCTCCTTGGCAAGATGGCTCCACATACCTCGCAGACGAGGCAGCAGATACTGCAACTGTGCCAGCTGCACCTGTAAGCGGCCCTCACGCGTCTGGGCATGCAGGCCAAAGATATCCAAAATCAACGCCGTACGGTCAATAATCTTAACCGGTTCGCCCACGGCTTTCTCAAGATAGGACTGCTGTGAAGGAGTCAGGTCGTCGTCGAAGATAACAACATCCGCATCCATGCGATGAACCAAACCGCACAGCTCCTCGACCTTGCCGGAGCCGATAAACGATTTGGGATAGGGCTTGACCAGGCGCTGCGACAAGCGTGCCACGCATTGGGCTCCAGCAGTGTGAGCCAAGCGCTCGAGCTCATCGAGCGAACGGTCGAGCGGCCAGGCATTATCGCGCCACTCAACACCAACCAAGACGGCACGCTCAGGTTCAGGCGCCGTAGAGACCAAGGGAAAACGTGCCATTAGACAGCCTCGATACGACGGCAGATATCATCAACGACCTCATCGATCGTAAACTCATCCATATCGAACCAAACAATGCGATCGTCACGTTTAAACCAGGAAAGCTGGCGCTTGGCATAGCGACGTGAGCGCATCTTGATAAGCTCACGGGCCTCATCCATGGTAATAGCGCCACGCAAGGCATCGATAATCTCTTTGTAACCAATTGCCTGCATCGACGTGAGCGCATCACCCAAGCCCTGGTCCATAAGGCCACGGACCTCATCAACCAGCCCCTGCTCAAACATAAGGTCGACACGCATGTTAATGCGCTCATAGAGCACTTCACGGCTACGCGTCAGACCAAACCACAAGGCATGATAACGCTCGCGCGGGACGCTGAATTTCGACTTCTGCTCGGCATACGACACACCGTCATCATGCATCTCGAGCGCACGAATCACACGACGCACGTTATGGGGATGAATCACGGCAGCAGATTCCGGATCGCGCTCGGCAAGCAGGGCATGCAGCGCCTCCTCGCCAATACGCTCGGCAAGTTCCTGATAGCCCGTGCGGCGTTCGTCCTCGAGTTCTCCCGAAGGAAAATCCATTTCATCGAGTGCAGCCTTGAGATACAGGCCCGTACCGCCGCAAAAGACCGGAAGACGTTGCTCGCCAAGCAAACGCTCGATATGCGCCCGGGCATCCGTCTGATAGAGCGCAGCTGAATACGCGACGCCCGGATCCACGATATCGACAAGGCGCAGCGGCACCGAGCACTCCTCGGGCATCATCTTGGCCGTACCGATGTCCATGCCACGATAGATTTGCATCGCGTCACAAGACAACACTTCGGACGAAAGACGAGCGGCCAGGCGGTCGGCAACATCGCTTTTGCCGACCGCCGTCGGACCGACAATCGCTACGGCAGAAAGGCTTGCACCGGTGGAAATCATTAGCGAGGCTCGCCCACGACGGAGCCAGACAGATACCACGTTTTGGCGACATCAACATCAACGTCGACGATTTTGCCGACGAGCTGATCGATGCTATAGCCAGCGGGAATCGGCGCATGCACCGTCTGGTTCTTGGGGCTTTTCCCCAGAAGAACAGCGTCGTTCTTCTTGCTCGTACCCTCAATAAGCGCAGGCACCACGGTGTGAAGCTCGCCCTGGTTATACTCGTGAGCCGTCGTCTCGATAACCTTGACCAGACGGTTAAAGCGCTCAAGGATAACCTCATGCGGGGTGGGATCATAAATCTCAGCTGCCGGGGTACCGGCGCGCTTGGAGTAAATAAACGTGTAGGCCTGGGCATAACGAACCGTCTCGGCAAGCGAGAGCGTCTGCTCAAAGTCTTCCTCGGTCTCGCCCGGGAAGCCCACGATGATGTCGGTCGAAAGCGCAATATCGGGCATACGGTTACGAATACGATCGACCAGACCCAGATAATCCTCGCGCGTATAACGACGATTCATCTCTTTAAGGATGCGCGTGGAACCCGACTGAACGGCCAGGTGGAGCTGCGGCATGACGGCAGGTGTCTCGGCCATGGCGTCAATGGTCTCAGGCAGCAGATCCTTAGGATGCGAAGAGGTAAAGAAGATACGCTCGACGCCCGTATCGCCCACAGCGCGCAGCAAGTCGGCAAAGCGCGGCTTGCCAAAGAGATCGCGACCGTAGGAGTTCACGTTTTGGCCCAGCAGCGTAATCTCGCGCACGCCCTGACGCACCAGACCTGTCACCTCGTCGACAATCTCCTCGAAGGGACGGCTCTTCTCACGACCACGGACGTACGGCACGATGCAGTACGTGCAGAAGTTGTTGCAGCCCGTCATGATGGGCACCCAAGCGTGATACTGCGTCTCGCGATGCCACGGCATACTCATGGCGTCGGTATCCTCATGCTCATTCGTACGGATATGGCGCTTGCCATCCAAAAACGCCTCGGCAATGAGCTCGGCCACGTGCGCAATAGAATGGGTGCCAAAAATGACGTTGACGTTATCGACGTTGGTGAGCAAGCCCTCGCCATCGCGTTGGGCGATGCAGCCGCCCACGGCGACCACGCGCTTACCCGAAGGCGAAGGAGGAAGGCTCTTGCAGGAATTGCACTGACCATACAGGCGCGTATCGGCAGCCTCGCGTACACAGCACGTCATGAACACGACAATATCGGCATGCTCGGGATCGAGCGCCATAAGACAGCCAAACGAATCGAGCAGGCCACTCACGCGCTCGGAGTCGTGCTGGTTCATCTGGCAGCCGAATGTGCGGATAAAGTAGGTTTTACCGGCAAGAATATCGCGTACGGAACGCTGGTCCATGAGCTTACATCCTAACGATGGTATCGACGGGCGCATAGGTGCTACGAGCGTGCAGATGGCTCGCTTACGCAACAGGCTTAACGTCGTCCATGACGACATTATCCATAGCAGCCCGATTAATCTGGTGAACGTAGATAGAGAGACGAATTGCCGTGCGCGACTCTCCGTTAATGAGAATGTCGGAGAACACCGGCGCGCAGGAGACATCGAAGCCGGTCGGAATCAGAAAGCCGCGCGCAATGGCGACGGCCTTGATGGCCTGGTTGACGGCGCCAGCGCCGACGCATTGAATGTTGACGGGGACGCCATCTTTGACCATGCCGGCAATGGCGCCGGCAACGGACGCGGGCGATGATTTGCTTGATACCTTCAGGCAATCCATGAAGAAACTCCTGCGTTTAAAAGTACGTTTTAACTGCAATAACTGTATCGTACCGAGCGGACTCGGTAAAGATTTTATTCCTCTTTGGCAAGATCGAACGTCACCGTGATGCGATCACGCGAAACGCGAATCTTAGGGTCACCGCACAGATTGAGGTAATACCGGGCAGCGAGGTCATTAAAGTCACGCTCGACAGCACGCGAAAACTGCGCCATATCATCCTTGGCGATACGAAGGCCTCGACGGTCCTTGGCAAGATCGACGGGTGCCGGCGCATGCGAGGTGGAATCGCGCTCGCGCAGCAGACGCGCGGTCACGCCGCGGACGGGCTTAATCTGTCCCGACAGAATACGGTGGGCAGTGCGCTCGGACATCTCGAGGCCCAGCCCGGAGCAAATCCGGATAAAGTCCTCGGCATCCGAGGCGAGGCCCAAACGATCGATCACCGGAAGCTCGCACTCGTCATCGATAAAGAGCAAGCGCGACGTATCGAGACGGCTCGAAGCCTGAGCGTACAGGGTCGCAGCAATCTCGGACGGAGAGCCCAGATACACATCGCAGCCACGCAGCTCCTCAAGGGCGAACTCGCACGCTGCGCGAATGATGTTATGGGGTCCACGAGCGCATACATAGCGACCGTCTTCGTCTTTAACCGCCTGAGGCCAGCTCGACTGATCGGCGCGCTCGCTCAAGCGATCGGTGGCAACGCACACCTTAAACGCGGAACCCAAATCGACGCCCGATGTAACAACGCGTGCCTCATCCGTGTTCTGCTTGATAGAGAACAGCGCCATACCACGACCGTGAACACCCCAACGGTCCATTTTCATGCTCTCAAGCTTGGAGGTGACACGGGCATCGAAGATACGCTCCTGCATGTCCTGCGGCACACCCGAACCGTTATCCAGGAAGAGGAGGGTGCGAACACCCTCCTCCTTGGTCGTGGCGAGATAGACCTTATCGGCTCCGGCATCGCGAGCATTACGCAGCATCTCGATGACAATGTCCTCTACATGCTGAATGTCATGCTTGGCCTGACGGCGTTCGGCCTCCGAAACGCGGAGGCGGACATACCCCTCGCCAAGGTTTTCCTCGACGCGAAGGTTGCCCTCCCCCGACATCGACGCGATAAATGAGATGAGCTCGTTCGCGTCGTTCATGTTATTTAGCGATATCGACGGCACGGCTCTCGCGAATCACGACAACGCGCACCTGACCGGGATACTCCATCTCTTCCTCGATCTGATGGGCGATATCGTGCGCAAGCACCGTGGACTGGGCATCGGAGATCTTGTCCGGCTGGACCATGACATGAACCTCGCGACCGGCCTGCATGGCATAGGTACGCTCGACGCCGTCGTGAGAGTTGGCGATCTCCTCGAGCTTCTCAAGGCGCTTGATGTAATTCTCGGCCGACTCGCGGCGGGCACCGGGACGAGAAGCGGAGACGGCATCGGCAGCCTGGACCAGAACGTCGAGCACCGTGTTGGGGTCGACATCGGCATGATGGGCCTCGATCGCGTGAACGATAACGGGCTTCTCGCCATAACGGCGGGCAAGCTCGGCGCCAATCACAGCATGCGGACCCTCAACGTCGTGGTCGATGGCCTTGCCCAGGTCGTGCAGAAGACCAGCGCGCTTGGCGGTCACAACGTCCAGACCAAGCTCGGAGGCCATAACGCCGCACAGGTCGGAAACCTCAAGCGAGTGTTGCAGCACGTTCTGACCAAACGAGGTGCGGTAGCGCAGAGCGCCCAGGGTCTTGACAATCTCGGGGTGCAGGTCGTGGATACCGGTATCGAAGGCGGCCTGCTCGCCGGCCTCGCGCACACGCTGCTGAACCAAGTCGGCAGCCTTGTGGTACATCTCCTCGATGCGGGCGGGGTGAATACGGCCGTCGGCAATGAGGTTCTCAAGTGCCACGCGGGCGGTCTCACGACGGACCGGATCGAAGCTCGAAAGCACGACGGTCTCGGGGGTGTCGTCAATCACGAGGTTGACGCCGGACACCTGCTCAAAGGTACGGATGTTGCGACCCTCGCGACCGATGATGCGACCCTTGAGGTCATCGGAGGGAATATGAACGGAAGTAACGGTGACCTCGGCGGTATGGTCGGCGGCGCAACGCTGAATCGCCAGGGAAAGAATCTCCTGAGCGGTCTTGTGGCACTCGGCGCGGACCTGCTGCTCGGACTCACGTATGATGGTAGCCGCCTCGTGGGTAACCTCGCCGCGGACCTTGTCGAGCAGCTCCTTGTGAGCGTCCTCGCGCGTAAGGTCGGCAATACGCTCAAGCTCGGAAGTCTGCTTGGCGCAGAGCTCCTCAAGCTCGCGAGAGCGCTTCTCGACCTGACCGGCCTGGCTGGACAGCTGATGCTCGCGCTTGTCGAGCGCATCGTTGCGACGATCGAGCGATTCCTCACGCTGCATCACGCGGTTTTCGAGCGTGCGAATCTCGCTCTTACGCTGCTTGTCCTCGGCCTCGGCGGCCTGCTTGTTCTTGATGATCTCTTCCTTAGCCTCGAGCAGAGCCTCTTTTTTGAGGGTCTCGGCCTGACGCTTTGCATCACCGATCAGGGATTCTACCTGTGCGTGTGCCGACTGAATCTTTTCGTCGGCCTCGTGAAGACTACCCTGCTTGGCGGTGCGCATGTAGGCAATGGCGGCGATGGCACCCAAAACGATGCCAACGAGCGCTGCAATGATAGGCATGCTCACTCCTTTTTATGGATTCGTTACACAGCAAAGCGAACCGTCCTTACGAACGGCTCGCGACATTTGAGTAATATGGGCGCAGCTTATGCGGGTCGGATACAGATAAACATATAAACAAACTCATCACAGATGAGCACATATCACAAAGCAAATGACAGTGATTATCCTACGTTGAACCGCAACAACTGTCAAATAAACACACCCGGCACGGTGCCAATCAAGCGGTGAACGGCAGGGGCGTAACGGGTGAACGCTTACACGGCGCATTCCTCGCTTGAGGCATCGAGGCGCGCCTTAACGGCATCGGCGGCGATGTGATACGAAAAGCCCTTACCCATCAAAAATCTGACGAGCTTTTCGAATGCACGCGCCTCGGGAACGCGACGTTTAGCGAGCAAGGCCGAAGCGCGTGCCAAGTCGTCGTCCACAGCAAAATAAGCCTCGGGATACCCGGGGATATCGTCAAGTACGACATGACGGCGCTTGAGTTCAACCTCGATCTTGCGCTGTCCCCAGCCGCGACGTTTGCGTTCTTCGATAAAGTACGAACAAAAGCGGTTCTCATCCAAAAAACGATACTCGGTCGCTCGAGCAACCGCAAAATCGATCGCAGGCTGTCGAAAGCCATAGCGCACCAACTTATCGCGTACCTCGCCCGTGGCATGATCGCGGCGCGAAAGCATCTCGGTCACCATGGTGAGCGCACATTTACGTTCGATAAGTTGCACTACCTCACGAAAGTCATCCCAATCACAGGGAAGATCAGGGCGGTTCTTAACGTACAGGCGCGCCACGCGCACGGGAATCCAAATGGAACGTTCGAAACCGCCCTCGAGATCGCAATCAATATGCGCGCAGGGCTTTTTAGACGCATAACCGCTCGAGAACGAAGAGGCCGCCTTCTTATCGGGAAAGACGACCGTAGCCTCGGTCACCGTATACGACATGTCGGCATCCGCTACTCGTCGTCATCGTCGAGCATCGCAGAGCCATCGATGGCGTACAGCTCATCAAACTCCTCGGGGGCGGGCTGGTCGGTCAACTCAACCTCGGAGGGGGCATCATCGTCATACTCAAGACCGCAGGCAAGGCGAACCTTGTGCTCGATCTCGTCGGCGCAATCGGGATGTTCGCGCAGGAACGTCTTGGCGGCCTCGCGACCGTTGCCGAGCTTATCCTCGCCATAGGCAAACCAGGACCCCATCTTTTTGCAGATACCGCACTCGACGGCCATATCCAGAATCGAGCCCTCTTTGGAGATGCCGGTGCCATACATGATGTCAAACTCGGCCGAACGGAACGGAGCGGCAACCTTATTCTTAACGACCTTGGCACGCACGCGATTGCCGATAACCTCGTCCTTGAGCTTGATGGTATCGATTTTGCGAATATCGATTCGCACAGAAGAGAAGAACTTGAGCG
Source organism: uncultured Collinsella sp. (assembly GCA_900541475.1). GTDB lineage: Bacteria > Actinomycetota > Coriobacteriia > Coriobacteriales > Coriobacteriaceae > Collinsella. The sequence continues at coordinate 10,272 of UQJV01000039.1, read as the reverse complement.
CGCGGCCGCCCGTGGTGGTCTCGGGGTTACCGAACATGACGCCGATCTTCTCGCGCAGCTGGTTAATGAAGATGCAGGTCGTGTTGGACTTGGAAAGCGAGCCGGCGAGCTTGCGGAGTGCCTGGCTCATCAAACGGGCCTGCAGACCCACCGTCGTGTCACCGATCTCGCCCTCGATCTCGGCACGCGGAGTCAAGGCGGCAACAGAGTCGACGACGATGGCGTCGATGGCACCGGAGCGCACAAGCATATCGACGATCTCGAGCGCCTGCTCGCCCGTATCGGGCTGGGAAATCAAGACCTCATCGATATCGACGCCAATGCGCGCAGCATAGGTGGGATCAAGCGCGTGCTCGGCATCAATAAACGCAACAACGCCGCCCATAGCTTGCGCCTCTGCAAGGATCTCGAGTGAAAGCGTTGTCTTGCCGGAGGACTCGGGGCCATAAATCTCGACGATACGGCCGCGCGGCACGCCGCCGATACCCAAGGCGGCATCGAGCGCCAGAGAGCCCGTCGGAATAGCCTCGACCTCGAGCTCAGGACCGCCGTCGCCATACCTCATGATAGAGCCCTGGCCGAACTTCTTCTCGATCTCGGCCTTGGTGGTGGCGATCATCTCGTCGCGCTCTTTACCCGTCGTGCGTGCATGAACGGTACGTACGGGACCTGAATTCTTGGCCATGAATAGCCCTCCTCTTAACAACCTGAAACGATAATAAACGAACGGCTGTTCGTGGTCAACCGTTCAGATTCATCATATGCACCCGACCATTCCAAAACCCGACCAAACGCCAACCAATCACCGACCAAATGCTTGACCACGCCAATCACAAATACGAGTGCGCGAACAAATTTATGCCATGTACCAGCGCGAACGTAATTCCGGTCAAAGGTCCCTATCTCCACAATTAAGGGGCCCTAAGGCCCCTTAAACCACGTCTATTCCATAGAATTGAGCACGCGGACAATGCGTCCCAAAGCCTCCGCGACCGCATGGGCACGAACGCACGACCGATCGCCCTCATAATGACAGCGCGCAGACTCGACAACCGGCGCTCCCCCATCGGCCGTGCGATACGCCCACCCAATATAGAACGTACCGGCGGGGTCTTGCTCGGTGCCACCACCGGGCCCAGCGTAGCCCGTTGCGCTTACGGCTATATCGCTCTGATAAAGCTCCAGCGAGCCTGCGGCCATCTCGCGAGCCGTCTGGTGCGACACGGCGCTAAACCGATCGAGCGTTTCCTGTTTAACGCCGAGCACGCGATGTTTGATCTCATCGCAGTAGGTCACCGCGCCGCCACGAAGCACCGCCGAGGCACCCGGGATATCGGCAATCGTCGAGGCGATCATGCCCGCCGTCAGCGACTCCGCCGTCGACACCGTCACACCACGGGCACTCGCGCGCTCAACAATATCGCGCGCCAGCTCCTCGTTGTTTGTGGCGATCTGCAAATAAGGCTCCGTCATACCCACCAGGACCTAGACCGAAAAGACGATCTTGCGACAGTTCCAGAAGTACTGGGCGCCCGAGACAATGGTCAAAATCACGGCGATGACGTACAGGAAGCGCGACACCGAATAGACACCGAGCAGCAGCGACACCGACCCCAGCTGAAGGCCGGCCATCGCAAAGACGCACAGATAGCCGCAGATGGAGACCATCGTGGTCGCCGTCTTGTACTTGCCGAGCTTATCGGCGGCAACGACGACACCGGCAGCACTCGCGACCATGCGAAGGGCGCTCACCAGCAGCTCACGGAACAGGATAATGAACACGGACCACACGGTCACCGCGCCAAAATCCAGGAACAGCAGCAGGGCCGAGAACACGAGCAGCTTGTCGGCGATGGGGTCCAAGAACTTGCCGAAATCGGTAATCTCGTTGCGCGAGCGCGCTAGATAGCCGTCGACCTTATCGGTGCACGACAGGATCACATACAGAATGAAGGCAGCGGCGGCGAGCGGGCCGTCGAAGGTGCTCCAGTCCGTACCGGCAACGCTCGCGTGAGACAGGGCCGAAACGATCATGAACACCGGGATAAAGACGATGCGAACGCACGTCACGATGTTGGCGGGCGTCCAAACACTTGTCAGTTCCTTATTGCTCTCGTTTGCCACGACGCTCTCCTACTCCACAACATGACCGATAAGCTCATAGCAGAAGCTATCGGTAAACTCGACGGTCAGAATATCGCCCACGGACGCCTCGCTGGCGTCCAGATGCACCGCGCCATCGGAATCGGGCGCCTGGAACCAGGCGTGACCGATCAGCTCGGCGCCGTCCTCGGTCTCCTCGATGCCATCGACGATCACCTGGGCGCGCTCACCCACATGGGCTGCCGTGGCGGCAAAACCGAGCGACTCGGCCAGATCCATGGCCTCCTGGGCGCGCTCGAGCTTGACCTCCTCATCGACCTGGCCCTCCATCTTGGCGGCCAGGCTGCCCTCCTCACGCGAGTAGGCAAAGACGCTCGTGTAGTCAAAGCCGACGGTGTCCATAAAGTCGATAAGGTCGCGGAACTCGTCGTCGGTCTCGGTCGGGAAGCCGACCATGGCCGTAGAGCGAATCACGATGCCGGGGATGCGCTCGCGAAGGTCGCGGAACAAATCTTCGAGCTCCTGGCGCGAACCGGAGCGACGCATGGCCTTGAGGATGCGGGCGTCGCAGTGCTGCACGGGGATATCGATATAGGGCAGCACCTCAGGCGTATCGCGAATCGTCTCGATAAGCTCGTCGGTCATACCCTCGGGCTGCAGATAGAGCACGCGGACCCAGACGTTGTGCGGACGCACGGCCTCGGCGACGGCACGCAGCAGCTGCGCCAGATTGCGCGGCGAGCCCTCGGCGACGTCCTCGTCGGCAAAGTCGGTACCCCAAATGCCCGTGTCCTGGCCGATCAGCACGATCTCGCGCACACCGCCGGCAACCAGGTCGCGAACCTCGGAGATAATGCTCTCGGCATTTCGCGAATGATAGCGACCGCGAATGTAGGGGATCATGCAGAAGCTGCAAAAACGATTGCAACCATCGGAGATCTTGACGTAGGCAACGGCACCCTCAACGGTACGCTTGACCTGCGGGATATAGGCAGCGATCTCGCGCTCCACACCAAGAACGTCGTCGATGACAGAGACGATACCGTCTTCCTCATCGGCCTTCACAAAGGCAGCGACCTCGGGAAGCTCGTCGGGCAGGTCATCGCCGTAACGAGACGGCACGCAACCGCACATGACGATGGGGCAGGTGCGAACGCCGTCCTGCACCTCGTTAGCGAGCTCGAGCGTAGTCTCGATGCTCTCTGACGTCGCCGAGGCAAGAAACGAGCACGTGTTGACGATAGCGATATCGGCATCCTGCGGATCGAATGCCTCCTCGTAGCCCGCAGCGGTCAGCAGCGAACGCATGCGGTCGGTATCGACCTCGTTCTTGGCGCAGCCAAGCGTGATATAGAGTACGGAACCCAACGGAGTATCCATCTTGGAGAGCGGTCCTTTCGAAAGAATTAGCGGTAGTTGGTAAACTGCAGCGGCTGGCCGTAGTCCTGGTCGCGCAGGAACTGGATCACCGTCTGCAGCGCGTCCTTAGAGGGCGAGGAAACGCGCAGCTTATCGGCCTCGATGGTCACCTTGACCTTGAGCTTTTGATCCTTGATGTCCTTATTGATCTTCTTGGCGGTCGCTTGGTCAATACCTTCGACGATATGGCCGAGCACGCGCACGGTACCACCCGAAGCCGCCTGCGGCGAGTCCCAAGAGACAGCCTTGAGGTCGATGCCGCGCTTGATGAGCTTAGAGCTCAGCACGTCAATGATCTGCTTGGAGACAAAATCGGCCGGGGCATTGATCGTAAAGAGCTTGTCGCCCTTTGAAAGCTCGATGGTGGCGCCGGAGTCCTTAAGATCATAGCGCTGGGAAATCTCGCGGGTGGTCTGCTGGAAAGCGTTATCGACCTCCTGCATATTGACCTCAGACACAACGTCGAAGCTGGAATCTTTAGCCATGGTTCTTCCTTTCGGTACGGGGAGCCTTAGTAACTGTCGTACGAATTGTCATCTGAATCGTTTGCTGCCTGGCCGTCGGATGCCGTGTCGGTGCCGTCGGCAGACTGAGCATCGGCGCCGTCGGCAGACTGGGCGTCGGTGCCGTCGGCAGTATCGGTGCCGTCGGTACCCTCGCCGTCCTTGGAGTCTGTGGACTCCTTCTTGGGAACGGTAATGGTCACGCGCGCCACGCCCGATGTCTTGGTGTCATAGCGAACCTTTTCACCGTTCTTGGTAACCGTGACATCGGAGGGCTTGGACGTGGTGATCTCGATCGAGGACTCGGGCGTGTACTCCTGCTCAAAGGGACCGGTCGCCTGGGCGCCGTAGACCGATTTACCGTCGACCTTGACCTCAATCCAGGCGGTCTTGCCCTTGGCAACGGAAACCTTGACCTTAATGACCTCGTCCTCTTCCTTTTTTACCGTCGCCTTGGCAGCGTCCGAATCGGCAGAATCCGTCGCATCGTCGGTGCCTTCATCGTCGTCAACGGATTCGGTCTTCTTAGAAGACTTCCTGGTCGTCGTCTTGGCGGCCGCGGGCGTCTCGGGCGTCGACTCGGGTGCAGAAGAGCCGCAGCCACGCAGGAGGACCACGATGAGCAGAATCAGCAGAAGCGCCACGGCACCGATGCCAGCGTAAACGATACGCGGATCGAGACCGTTGTTCTGGGGGGCGCGTCCACCGCTGCGTGCGCGATTGGAGCCGCCACGACCATTCACCTGCGGCATACGGCCGCGACCGCTATCGGGACGACCACGATAGCCGCCCTGGCGCTGCAAGCCACGCTGGCCCGAACACGGCGCAATCTCGCCACGGTTCTGGTAGCCACGCTGGTCAGAGCGAGGCGCCGAAGAGCGCTGGCCGTAAGGCTGCGATTGCGAACGAAGGCGCGGCGTCACCTGCGTGGTATCGGCGTCGGCATATCCACCGCGGGAACGTCCGGCAGAAACTCCGCGATAGCCGCGACCGGAGTAGCCGCCGTCGCCGTAACCGACGCGGGGATCGCGACTCAACCCGCGAGCGGCGGGAAGCGCACGGTCTTCCGGCGTAGGCGTACTACGAAAGCGATCTCTTTGCGAACGAATCTCCTCGCTGGAGCCCGTCTCGGTGATATAGCCCGCCTGCGGTGGACGCTGACCGTACCGCGTCGAGCGTCCACCCTGAACCATCAGAAAGCGTCCGTTATCGACCGACGAACGCGAGTTAACGTAGCCGGCAGCATCCTGAAAACGACCGCCCTGCTGCGAGGTCTCGCGTTCATATGCCATGAGGTCGTCAAAATAGGCATTGACGACCTCGCGCGGATTGAGGCCCAAAAAGCGAGCGTAGCTCGAAATCATGCCCTGTGCATAGCCACGCGGGGGCATCGATGCAAAGTTACCGGTCTCGAAAAACTCGATGATCTGCGGCCTGATTTTGATGGTGTTGGCGACTTGCTGGATGGAAAGGCCCATCCGGCGACGCTGCTCGAGCAGCATGTCACCAAAGCGTGCAGCCATCAGAATCCTCCAAACTCACGATCTTCACGTGCCATCTCGGCGTCGACAGACTCCAGCGCGGCAAGCCCCTCCTCGTCCAGAAGGACCTCGCGCGGCTTGGAACCGTCGGGCGGACCGACGACACCCTTTTCTTCCAGCATGTCCATAATACGCCCGGCGCGCGCATAGCCAACCTTGAGGCGGCGTTGCAGGCCAGATGTGGAGCCAAGCTGCGATTCCACCACAATATGGGCGGCCTCCCAGATAAGCGGGTCGTCATCTTGCGGCTCGGCAACGCCCGTGCGAACAATGCCACCGCCACCAGCCATGGACATAGAAGCGGGCGCCACGGCAGACAGAATCTCCTCGTGATAGTCGGGCTCGCTTTGCGACTTAACGAACTCGACGATCTCGTTGATCTCATCGTCCGAGACAAAGCACCCCTGGATACGGCGGGGCTTGCCCCAGTCGACCTTGGAGAACAGCATGTCGCCCAAACCGGTGAGCTTTTCGGCGCCCATCTGGTCGATAATGACGCGGGAATCGATGCCCGTAGCCACGTTAAAGGCGATACGGTTGGTGATGTTGGCCTTAATAAGGCCCGTCACCACGTTGGAGCTGGGGCGCTGCGTAGCCACGATAAGGTGAATACCGGCGGCACGGCCCAGCTGGGCGATACGGACGATCGAGGCCTCGACATCCTTGCCGGCGACCATCATCAGGTCCGAAAGCTCGTCGATGATGATGACCAGATAGGGCATCTTTTGCGGCGGGTTATCGTAATGCTCAAACTCGCCGGCGGCCTGCTTTTCGTTATACGTCGAGATTTTGCGAACGTTGAGGCGCTCGAAGACCTTCAGGCGACGCTCCATCTCGGACACGGCCCACTGCAGCGCACTGGCCGCCTGCTTGGGCTCGGTCACCACGGGCACATAGAGATGCGGCAGGCCGTTATAGCCCGCAAGCTCGACGCGCTTGGGGTCGACCATGATCAGGCGAACATCCTCGGGAAGAGCGCGCATGAGCAGGGTCGTTATGATGGAGTTGATCATGACCGACTTACCGGAACCGGTGGTGCCGGCGATAAGCAGGTGGGGCATCTTGGCGAGGTCGGCGACAACCGGCGTGCCCTCGGCATCGCGACCGATGGCAAGCTCGAGCGGACCGCCCTTCACATAGGGAAGCACGTCGCCCAGATTGACGTTCTGACGCTTGCGATTGGGAATCTCGATACCAACGAGCGAGGTGCCGGGGATCGGCGCGAAGATGCGCACCGACTGGGCGGCAAGCGAAAGCGCGATATCGTCCTCGAGGCTCGAGATCTTGCTCACGCGCTCGCCCTCACCGGGCTGCAGCTTAAAGGTCGTGACCGTGGGGCCGGCAATCCAGCCGACGACACGGGCGCTACGGCCAAACTCAAGCAAGGTGGACTGCAACGACTCGGCAGTCTGTTCCAGCTCCTTATCAGAAGATGCGGCAGACGCCGACTGCGGATTGGCGTGCAGAATTTCGAGCGGCGGGAGTTTAAGGCCGTCCTCTTGTTCGCCCTCGACACCGGCAGCAGTACTGTCCGCTCCCCTATCACCGGCTGCAACAGGAGCAGCTGAAGTCGTAGAGCTGGAGGCATCGGCAACCTTGGGATGCTTTAGGAAGTCGGGAATCTGCGGAGCTGCCGAAACGGGGTTCACGGCAAACGGCGGCTCTGACTCGTCAGCCTTGTCCGGATCGTCTTCCATCGAAAACTGTCCGGTGACCTGTCCTGCCTTGGCACGGCGACGCGGCAGCAAGGTTGTCTTGGCGGTCTCGAGCGGAGCCTCGTCGTCCTCGTCATCACCCTCGGTGAGTTCGATTTCGCTATCGGACCAAGACGGGTCGGGCTCGCTCGTGTTGAGCTTGGGCGCGGCCTTGCCCTTCTTGGCATGGCGACGCGGCAGCAGCGTGGTCTTAGCGCGCTCGGCCTCCACGGCCTCGGACACGTCGACAAACGGGTCATCGTCCTCGTCGTCATCCAAAACAGGATCAACATCGCCACCCATGACCGTGGTCACGGCGGCGTCAGTTCCCTTCTGGCGCAGAATGCTCAGGTGCGGACGGGCAACGCCGGGAACCGACAGGGCCTCTTCATCGCCCCACGGGCTCGCATTGACATCGGCACGACGGCGCTCGGCAAAATCAGCGGCGCGATCGCGTGCGGAGCGCAAAACGCCGCCCACCGAGAAGCCGATAATGACCAGTCCAACGACGACAAGCCCCAGCAAGACAACCATGGCAATAGGTTTACCCAGGGCGTTTTGCAAGGTACTTGCGATAAAGGCGCCAATGTAGCCGCCCGACGCGGAAAGGTTCTGCGGCGTAAACATGAGGTCGCACGAGTCGGTCGTACCCGGCACCATCAGCGACAGGATGGAAACAATGGCCACAAAGACCACGGCACCGCCCGCAACCGAGCGAATGTTGAGCGGCGAGTCCTCACCCAAAAAGAGCGTGGCGGCAAACAGCAAGATAACGATCGGCAGCACGTAGGCGCCCAGGCCAAAGCCAAGATGGTAGAAACCGGCAACCGCAGCCGTTACGGGTGCCGTTGCCGGGGAAATCACGGCAATGAAGGACGCAATCGCCAAAACGGCAATGACCACGCCGGCGATATCGCGATTGGCCGAAGGCTCGACCAAGGGCTCGAACTCATCGAACTCAGACTCGTGGCCCTTATTGGCACGAAGATGGGAACCGGCACCCTTAGCAGATGCCGGTTGGTTGTTGGCCTTATTGCCTTTGGCGTTTTGTGCAGATCCGCGCGCCAAACTAAACCTCCATGACGACCGGGATGATCATCGGACGGGTGCGCGTACGACTCCAAATAAAGTTGGAGAGCGAATCGCGCACGGCCTTGCGAATGGCATCGGAGCCGCTGCTCGTAAAGCTAAACTTGCCCTTCTCGATCGTCTTCATGATGGATGCGGAGGCATCCTCGGAGAACTGGTCGTCGATGGCAAACGAGACGCCGCGGCCCGAGAACTCAATGGCCTCGATCTTCTTGTGCTTGAGCGAGACGATGGCAACAGCGGTAACCATACCGTCGTTGGCGAGCTTCTGGCGATCGCGCAAGACGATGGGGTCGGTATCGCCGATACGCAGGCCGTCGACGTAGACGACGCCGGACTCGACGGGCGTACCGCGCTTGACGATACCGCCGCGCATCTCGAGCGTGTCGCCGTTATCGAGGATAAAGATATGATCGTCCTTGATGCCCATCTTGCGGGCCAGCTGGGCATGGGCGCGCAGATGCACAGCCTCGCCGTGAACCGGCATAAAGTACGAGGGCTTGGCCATGGCCATCAGGAGCTTGAGCTCCTCCTGGCTGCCGTGGCCCGAGACGTGGACAAGAGCGCGGTTCTTATCCCACACGTCGCAGCCGAGCTTGGCCAGGCTGTTGACGACCTGCTGGACGGCTTTCTCATTGCCGGGAACAGGAGTTGCCGAAAGGATAACGGTATCGCCCTCGTGGATAGAGAGCGTCTTGTGCTCGCCGTTGGCCATGCGGGACAGGGCCGACAGCGGCTCGCCTTGAGAGCCGGTGCACATGACGACGATCTTGTCGTCGGGCAGGTTATCGATATCGAAGGCATCGATAATATCGGCATCGTCGATGTTGAGGTAGCCCAGCTCACGCGCCACGCGAGTGTTAGTGAGCATGGAGCGACCGGTCACAACGACCTTACGGCCGCACTTGCGGGCGGCATCACAGATCTGCTGCAAACGATGGATGTGGCTCGAGAACGACGCGACGAACACGCGACCCGGGGCGTTCTTGATGGCGTGCAGCAGGTTGGGACCAACCTCGGCCTCGGACTTGGTAAAGCCGGGAACAGTGGCGTTGGTGGAGTCGGACAGCAGCAGGTCGATGCCCTGCTTGGCAAAGCGGCTAATGGCGGCATAGTCGGGCGTGACGCCATCGATGGGCGTCTGGTCGAGCTTAAAGTCGCCCGTGTGCATAACGGTGCCCTGGTTGGTGCGAATGAACACGCCCAGTGCACCCGGAATGGAGTGCGTCATGGAGAAGAAATCGAGCGAGATGCCACCGAGATTGACATGGCTTCCGCCCTTGACCTCGCGGAACTTAGGTGCGCGGATGCGGAACTCGGAGAGCTTGCCCTCGATAAAACCGAGCGTCAGCTTGCTCGAGAAGATGGGCACCTTGTTGTTGAGATCCTGCAGCAGGTACGGAAGCGAACCAGTGTGGTCCTCGTGGCCGTGGGTGACGATGATGCCGCGGAGCTTCTCCTCGTTCTCCAGGACATAGGTGTAGTCGGGAAGCACCAGGTCGATACCGGGCTGAGAGTCGTCGGGGAACATGAGGCCGGCGTCAACGAGCACCATGTCGTCGCCGCACTCGAAGACCGTCATGTTCTTGCCGATGCCGTCAAGGCCGCCGAGCGGAATGATCTTCAAGGGAGATGATTTTTTAGCTGCCATAGGTTCGTGTGGTTTCCTTTCTTCGAAACGGGTCTGGAACAACCGACGGGGCGCTTCTGGCAAACCGACCGCCGGGAACGTACAACAAAGCATCACAGAGTCGATGCAATAACCACAGTATGATACCCATTTGCCCACCAACAGACCACCCATGCATCAAAGCCCCATCTGAACCTGTGTATCCCGCCGGTCAGGGCTCAGCGGCCCCGGCACGGGCTAAGTTTCCTGCTCTACAGTCCTGCTCACGACGGAGGCCACATTAAGTGGCCTCC
>UQJV01000038.1 GCA_900541475.1 uncultured Collinsella sp. | reverse complement strand
GTGCGCCTGAGCTGAAGAAGGGGGAGGCCTCGCGGCCTCCCCCTTTTTTGCGTTTGATAGAGAGTTGTAATACACGAACTCGTCTTCGTTTAGCTTGTCTTACTGTTTGGCTGTATTTTGAGTCCTTCGTTTGTATTTGCGCGATAATAACTCGCATTGGCGTTAGGGAGGACTTGATGTTTACCGTTTTTGTCTTGGGCAATATTGCTTCGGGTAAGTCGACTGCCTGCCGCTATCTCGAATCTCATGGCGCCATGCTTATCGATCTGGATGAGCTTGCCAAATCGCTGTATGTGCCAGGCTCCGATATCGTCAATGCCCTTGCGGAAGAATTCGGTTGGGACATTCTGGACGGGGAGGGCGGCATTCGCCGCAATGTCCTCGCTGCTCGAGCTTTCGCCTCTCCTGATACAGTTGCGCGGCTCAATGGCATCGTTCACCCGGTTCTCATCGAACAGCTTTCGCTGAGGATCCTTGATCCGGTTTGCTGCACGGTTTCGTCCCCCCGTTATCCCTTTGCGGTAGTCGAGGTTTCTGCCCCGACTGGTTTTGAGGATGCTTTTGGCCTGGCTGATGAAATTCTGGTTATCAGCGCTCCTTTAGCAGTTCGTCGCGAGCGTGCCATTCATCGTGGTATGGAGTCCTCTGATTTTGATGCGCGCTCTGCATGCCAACCTGATGAGGCTTCGCTTTGCAATCTCGCTACGACGGTAATCGATAATTCGGCAGGCGATAACTCGCTCTTTGAACAACTGGACGCATGGCTTGCGCGTCATGGCTTCGGGGATGTAGCGGATAGGGAGGAGACCGATGCCTAAGACACGTTTCTTTACGTGGTATCGCGTGGCGCCACTTGCCGTTATGTTTGTTTTCGGCCTTATTTCGCTCGTCTACTCGTATGCCCCTGCCGCCTTCTTTAAGCCTTTGTATCCAATTGACTACGAGGCGTACGTAAAGCAATCGAGCATTTCGCACAATCTTGATCCGTATCTAGTGTGTGCTGTCATAAAGTCGGAATCGAATTGGGATCCCGAGGCTGAGTCGAATCAAGGCGCACAGGGATTGATGCAGCTGATGCCCGAGACTGCCCAGGATATGATTGCCAAGGGTCTTGTCGATGGCAGCGAGTATTCAGCCGGCGACCTTAACGATCCCGCTACGAACATCGAGTTTGGCTGTGCGTATCTTTCGTATCTTCTAACGTATTTTAACGGGTCGACTGACAGTGCCATTGCCGCCTATAACGCCGGCATGGGCAATGTCGACGGATGGGCGCAGCAGAGCACGTCGCTTCATAATGCAATCACCTTTCCCGAGACGCAGGCGTATCTGATTCGTGTCAATAATGCCTGGGTTCGCTACAAGACCCTCTATCCCGATCGGTTCGTATAGGACTATGCCCGCCGCCTGCGTATACTGCAGATATATGAGTTAGGAGTATCCATGGCGGAATTTGAAGTTGAGCGTGTTGGAGGAGAGCTCAAACGTTTTGGCGTTGAGGGCTCTGAGGTGCCGTTTGAGGTCGTGTCTCCATACGAGCCCGCCGGTTCCCAGCCTAAGGCCATTGAGTCGCTTGTGCAGGGTGTGAGGGACGGAGATCGCTATCAGGTTTTGCTGGGCGTGACTGGTTCGGGCAAGACCTTCACGATGGCTAAGACTATTGAGGCCCTGGGGAAGCCGACGCTGGTCATGGCTCCCAACAAAACGCTTGCCGCTCAGCTTGCGAGCGAGCTCAAGGAATTCTTCCCTAACAACGCCGTGGTCTATTTTGTGTCGTACTACGACTACTATCAGCCCGAGGCATATGTACCTCAGAGTGATACGTATATCGAGAAAGACTCCTCGATTAATGAAGAGGTCGAGATGCTGCGCCATCAGGCGACGGCATCGCTGCTATCTCGACGCGATGTGATCGTCGTCGCATCGGTCTCGTGTATCTATGGCATTGGCTCTCCCGAGGACTATGCGGGCCTAGCTCCGAACGTCGATAAGAAGGTGCCGCTTGAGCGCGATGACTTTATCCATGCGCTTATCGATATTCAGTACGATCGCAATGACTATGATTTGGCACGTGGCACCTTCCGCGTGCGCGGCGATGTCGTCGACGTATATCCGCCCTATGCCGAGCATCCGTTGCGGTTTGAGTTCTTTGGCGACGAGGTCGAGCTGATTGCCGAGATCGACGAGGTCACCGGGGAGATGCTGCGTGAGTACGAGGCCATTCCCGTGTGGCCGGCCTCGCACTACGTGACTGAGAAGCCTAAGGTCAAAGCGGCTCTGAAATCAATCAGCGAAGAGTGCGAGAAGCGTGTGGCCGAGCTCAAGGCGACTGATAAGCTGCTCGAGGCACAGCGCCTGCAGCAGCGCACCGACTATGATCTCGAGATGCTCGAGACCATGGGTTTTTGCAACGGTATCGAGAACTACTCGCGTCATCTGGACGGTCGAAAACCGGGCGAGCCGCCGTTTACCCTGATCGATTACTTTCCTAAGGACATGCTCTGTATCATCGACGAGAGTCATGTAACGGTGCCGCAGATCCGCGGCATGCACGAAGGCGACCGCTCGCGTAAGGTGACGCTGGTGGAGCATGGTTTTCGTCTGCCTTCGGCACTCGATAACCGCCCGCTTCGCTTCGATGAGTTTGAGGCGAGGATTCCCCAGTTCATCTACGTTTCGGCCACGCCGGGCGACTATGAGCTGCGGGTTAGCCAGAACGACGTTGAGCAGATTATTCGTCCGACCGGCCTGCTCGACCCCAAGATCGATGTGCGTCCGGTTCGTGGGCAGATTGACGATCTTGAGGACGAGATTCGCGAGCGCGTTGCCCGCAAGGAGCGCGTGCTGGTGACCACGCTCACCAAGCGCATGGCTGAGGACCTGACCGACCATCTGCTTGATGCCGGCATTAAGGTCAATTACATGCACTCCGATACAGCGACGATGGACCGCGTCGAGATCCTGCGAACGCTGCGCGAGGGAAAGATTGATGTTCTCGTTGGCATCAACCTGCTCCGCGAGGGTCTGGACCTTCCCGAGGTATCACTGGTGGCAATTCTCGACGCCGACAAGGAAGGCTTCTTGCGCAACCGCCGTTCGCTGATTCAGACGATTGGCCGTGCGGCCCGCAATGCCGACGGCGAGGTCATCATGTATGCAGACGTTGTGACCGATTCGATGAAAGAAGCCATCGAGGAGACGCAGCGCCGTCGCGAGATTCAGATGGCATATAACGAAGAGCATGGCATTGTGCCCAAGACGGTCCGCAAGGCCATTAACGACATTTCGAGCTTTATTGCCGAGGCCGAAAAGACTGTGGGCTCGAAGGGACGCTCGAGAGGCGATTCACTGGGTCACGGTGCGTTCTATACACCCGACGAAAACGGCGAGGGCGCCGCGCCGGAGACGGTGGCACCCGAGCAGACGCTTGCCGAGCAGCTAGAAGGGCTACCGCATGACGAGCTCGTGCGGATCGTCGAGACCATGGAGGAAGACATGCGTAACGCTTCCGCCGCCATGGACTTTGAGGAGGCGGCGCGTCTGCGCGATGCCGTCGTTCAGATTCGGGCGATGCTTGAGGGCGCATCTGAGGACGAAACGATTGAGCGTTTGCGTTCGCAGGCTCGCAAGGGCTCTACCTTTGCTTCGGGTAGAAAACGCCAGGGTGCACGATTCAGGAAGTAGTGAACAGGCCCCGAGTTCCCTGTGGAGCTCGGGGCCTGTGTCGTTCGGACGCGAGAGTTCGTGCACTAGAGGTCTGCTATCAGCGCCCCAGCGCAACGGATGCCGTCGGTGGCGGCACTCATGATGCCGCCGGCATATCCGGCACCCTCGCCGCAAGGGTAAAGGCCCGGGGTCGACACGGCGTGGCATGTTCGATCGCGGATGACCGTAACCGGGGAGCTCGAACGCGTCTCCACGCCAGTGAGGACCGCATCGGGGCGGTCATAGCCACGCAGTTTCTTACCGAGAAGGGGAATTCCCAAACGAAGCGATTCGACGATATGCTGCGGGAGGGCATCGTCGATCGCCGTCCAGGTCACGCCAAGTGGATAGGTTGGTTTTACCTTTCCGGGTGCCGTGCTGGCGCGTCTAGCAAGGAAATCTCCGACGAGCTGTGCCGGCGCGTTCCAGTTGGAGCCACCCAGGCGATAGGCGGCTCGCTCGCAGGCGCGCTGGAGATCAATGCCTGCGAGCGGATCATCGCTGGGAAGGTCATCAGGTGTGACGTTAACGAGTAGGGCGGCATTTGCGTTGCGCCCGTCGCGGGCATTGAGGCTGGCACCGTTGACGCACAGATGGCCCTGCTCGGAAGAAGCCGCGACAACCTGTCCGCCGGGGCACATGCAAAACGAGAACACGCTGCGGCCGTTGGGGAGATGGGCGACAAGCTTGTAGGGGGCTGCTCCGAGTGCCGGGTGCCCCGCCGAAGGGCCATATTGGGCACGGTCGATGTCGCGCTGTGGATGCTCGATGCGCACACCCATGGCAAAGGTCTTTTGCGCGAGGGCAACGTTATGCTCCTTGAGAAGCTCGAATACGTCGCGGGCGGAATGGCCGCAGGCGAGAATGAGGTGCTTTGTGGCGATTGTCTCGCTTGTGGTTTCTTGGGGCGGTTGGACATCGACGCCGGTGATGGCGCCAGATCCATCGGTTCGAATATTGACGAGCTTTGTTCGATAGCGGACGGTTCCACCGAGTTGCTCGATGCGCTGAGATATGTTGGTGACGACGGTGGGGAGGATGTCGGAGCCAATGTGCGGCTTGGCGTCCCACAGGATGTCGCGAGGTGAGCCCGCTTCGACGAAGGTCTCAAGAATCAGTCGATGGGCAGGATTCTTGGTTCCCGTGTTGAGCTTGCCGTCCGAGAAGGTCCCTGCGCCGCCCAGGCCAAATTGGATATTGCTTTCGGGGTCGAGGGTACGCTCCTTAAGAAAGAGGTCAATCGCTTCCGAGCGGCGAAGTGCGGGGTCGCCGCGCTCGATGAGCAGGGGTTTAAGTCCCGCTTCGGCAAGGGTCAGGGCGGCGAAGAGACCGGCGCAACCGGCGCCGACAACGACGGGACGCTCATTGGGTGCATTCGGGACAGGGTTGGGGAATGAAGGAGCCTCGCCGTCTACCATGCGGATGCGCGAGCGGTCGCGCTCGGCGACGCGGTCGACCACCTCCTGCTCGAGTCGGGAGCTTGTCAGTTCAACTCGAAAGCTCAAAATAAAATGGACATCTCGCTTTTTACGGGCGTCGATTGACTTGCGATGGAGCTCAATGGCTTTAATCTGGGAATCCTCGCATCGCAGGGCTCGTTTGACGGCGCGTCTGCCAATAGCAAGGCAGGCGGTTTCGTCGCCGGCCTCATCGAGTGACGCGTGGACTTGGGTGATTTCGATCATCGAGGTCTCCTTTGATGCAAGAAAGAGGCCGCCCGGTGTCCCAGACGGCCCGAATGCGTTTTGATTATAGACTGCGCGGCTATAGGCTGCTTGCAGCGCGAATACCCGAGATCCAAGCCCATGCAAGGTTGAAGCCGCCGCAATCGGCATCGATGTCGAGCGCCTCGCCACAGATGTAAAGCGGGGCGTCTGCCGCGTTGCTCACGCAGAGGTTGGGAGCTGAGACGCTCTCGATGGGCACGCCGCCGCGCGTGACCTGGGCCGAACGCTCCTCTGTCGTTCCCTCGACGAGCAGCTTAAAGTGCTTGAGGATTGAGACCAGGTGGATGACGTCGTGCGACCCGGGGTGGCACTGTTCGAATGCGGTGCAGACAACGCGAGAGAACTGCGGGGCGAGCATGCCGTCGAGCCAGCGGGGGTCGCGGGGTGAAAAGCCGCCGAGCAACTCAACTCGCTGGTTGAGCATATCGAGCAACTCGTCTTTGGAGAGGTCGGGGAAAACGTCGAGCAGAATCGTGTCGCCGCGCTGGACGCGACGGGAGAGGTTAAAGGCGGCGACGCCCGAAATGCCAAAGGTTCGGAAGAGCACTTCGCCGTCCTCGCGCCAGAGCTCCTCGTGATTGCGGGTGAGCGTCAAACGGGCGCGGACGCGCAGGCCATCCAGCGTCTTGAGCGCCGTCTGGTCGCCGAAGACCGATGCCGACACGGGGCAGAGGACGGGGCACTGCAGTGTGAGGGAAAGATTGAACGTCTTCGCGATGTCGGCGGGGCTGCCGCCCGTAGCGATAATTACGGCCTTTGCCTGCAGCGTCTCGTTCTTGCGAGGGGTGTCGGCGAGCGCCTTCCGAAGTGAGCGAACCTCCGTTTTTCGGTCGTCGTGCTTTTTTGCCTTGAGTGCTCGCGCAGGACGGTCTATTTGGAGTGTCCAGCCCTCGGAGGCTTTGAATGCCGAGGCAACGTTTGCTCCACAGATCAAGGTGATACCCAGGTGATTGCAAGCGTTGAGAAGCGCATCGCGCACCGATTCGGCACGAAGGGAGCGCGGATACAGGCGGCCCTCCTCGGAGGTCGTCATGATGCCCAGCGAGGAGAAGAAACTGTCGAGCTCTTGCTCGGGCTGGGGACCCATGACGGATTCGACGAATGCGGGGTGGTTGTACCGCTGGAAATCAATTGATTCGTTGGAAAGGTTGCAGCGGCCGTTGCCGGTCGCAAGGAGTTTAAGGCCGCAGGCAACATCGCGCTCAACGATGCAGGCGCTTTTGCCTGCGTGTGCGGCCGTAATGGCGGCGGCGAGACCCGAGGCCCCGCCGCCGATTACCAAGACGTCATAGGAGGCGTTTGTGTTCACTTAAGCCTCGACGGTCTCGTGCGGGGCAATGGCCTCGACGGCAGAGACGGCCTGGGGCAGCATACCGTCGGGCAGTGCGGTCTCAACTTCGCCCTTATCGCAAGCCTCGGCGAGTGCCGGATTGATGGGAAGCTGCCCTAGGATCTCGAGGTTGTAACGCTCGGCGACCTCGGGGAGCTTGCTCTTGCCAAAGACTTCGATCTTCTTGCCGCAATCGGGGCACTCGATATAGCTCATGTTTTCGACGATTCCCAGAATGGGGACGTTCATCTTCCCGGCCATGTTGACTGCCTTGGCGACGATCATCGAGACCAGATCCTGCGGGCTCGTGACGATGACGATGCCATCGACGGGCAGCGACTGGAAGACAGTGAGGGCGACGTCGCCCGTTCCCGGAGGCATGTCGACCAACAGGTAGTCGATGGGGCCCCATGAGGTTTCGCTCCAGAACTGCCTGATGGCACCCGCGATAACCGGACCGCGCCAGAGGACGGGGTCGGTTTCGTTTTGGAGCAGCAGGTTAGAGCTCATAACCTTGACGCCGTGCTCGGAGATTTCGGGCAGCATAAGGTTGCCGAGGGCATGGACGTGACGTCCGCTCATACCGAACATCTTAGGGATAGAGGGGCCGGTAATATCGGCATCGAGGACGCCGACCTTGTGACCGTGGCGGGAAAGCTCCGTGGCGATGGCGCCGGTGACGAATGACTTGCCGACGCCGCCCTTGCCGGAAAGCACGGCGATAACGCGCTTGACCTCGGACAGCGTATTTTCCTCAAATTGCGACGGCGACGTTTGCCCGCCGGCTGCCTGTGCGTGCTCGCAACCCATGTTTGACTCCTTTGTATGTGTTGGGGCCGGAGCCCCGCGGTGTGACACGAGCGTCATTGTACCCTCGTTTGCGAGCGGGAGTCATTTATGATGCGTGGTAGGCGATCGACAGTATTCGAAAGTACGGACCGAGCGTGCGGCTTGCGGCGTCAGACAACGCAAAAGGTCTGCGAATCTTGTATTACGAACATCTGTGCGCGTTGAGTGCGCTAAACTCATCGACAGTGTGATTTGAGGTTATAGGAGGCAAGGAGCTTCCATGTCTGATTCTTCTATTGTTATCCGTGGTGCGCGCGAACACAACCTGCGCAATATCGATGTTTCCATCCCGCGCGACGAGCTCGTGGTCATTACCGGTCTTTCGGGCTCGGGCAAGAGTTCGCTGGCATTTGACACTATCTATGCCGAGGGCCAGCGTCGATACGTCGAGAGCCTTTCGAGCTATGCGCGCCAGTTCTTGGGCCAGATGGACAAACCCGACTTGGATTCAATCGACGGCCTTTCGCCGGCGGTGTCGATCGACCAAAAGACGACGTCTAAAAACCCTCGCTCGACGGTTGGCACCGTAACCGAGATTTATGACTATCTGCGCCTGCTGTTCGCCCGTGTGGGCACCCCGCACTGTCCCGAATGCGGCCGCGTCATTGAGCGCCAGACGACCGACCAGGTTGCCGACAAGGTCTTGGCGGCGGGGGAGGGCCGCCGCGCGTTTGTGCTGGCACCGGTGGTGCGCGGGCGAAAAGGCGAGTACACCAAACTGTTTGAGGACCTTCGCGCCGAGGGCTTTAGCCGCGTGCGAGTTGACGGCGAAGTGCGTTCGCTCGACGACCCTATCGATCTGGACAAAAAGTTCAAGCACGATATCGAGGTCGTGGTCGATCGCATCGTGATCCGTGAGAACTCTCTGGGCCGTATCGCCGAGTCTGTTGAGCAGGCGACCGCGCTGGCTCACGGCAATGTAAACGTGTACATGCTGCCCGATCGTGATGCTCCCGAGGGGAGCGAGGGCGAGCTTCTGGAGTATTCGTTGGCTCTGGCGTGCCCGGAGCACGGGCACTCCATCGACGACCTACAACCCCGCGACTTTTCGTTCAACGCGCCCTATGGTGCGTGTCCCGAGTGCGATGGTCTGGGCTTTAAGAAAACGGTCGATGCCGAGGCGCTGATCGAGGACCCGTCGAAGTCGATTGCCGACGGGGTCTTTGGAAGCCTGTTCGGCAATTCGAACTACTACCCCCAGATTTTCGCCGCGGTCTGCAAGCACTTTAAGGTGAGCGCGGATACACCGTGGGAAGACCTACCTCCTCGGGTGCGCCGTGCGTTTTTGGATGGCATGGGCGACAAGAAGATTTCGGTGGACTATCAAAAGCTCGACGGTCGTCGCAGCCAGTGGGACACCAAGTTTTCGGGCGTGCGCAATATCCTGTACGAGCGCTATACCGAGACGACCAACGAGAACACTAGGGCGCGCCTGGAGAAATACATTCGCGAAGAGCCGTGCTCGAGCTGCCATGGCGCTCGCCTGCGCCCCGAGATGCTCGCCGTCACCGTGGGCGGTAAGTCCATTTATGAGGTTTGCTGCCTGTCGTGCCGCGAGTCGCTCGAGTTTTTTGAGGGCCTTGAGCTCACCGAGCGTCAACAATTCATCGGCGGTCGCATTGTCAAGGAAATCTTGGAGCGCCTGCGTTTTCTGGTTGATGTCGGCCTTGATTATCTGACGCTCGATCGTGCTTCGGCGACGCTTTCCGGTGGTGAGGCGCAGCGCATTCGCCTGGCTACGCAGATCGGTGCTGGCCTCATGGGTGTTCTTTATATTCTGGACGAGCCCTCGATTGGTCTTCACCAGCGCGACAACGAGCGGCTGATCAAGACGCTCGAGCGCCTGCGCGATATCGGCAACACCGTTATCGTCGTTGAACATGATGAGGACACGATTCGCGCTGCCGACTATGTGATCGATATGGGGCCAGGCGCGGGCGTCAACGGCGGGCACGTAGTCGCCGCGGGAACGCCCGCTGACATCATGGCATGTCCCGAATCAATGACGGGTGCCTATCTGACCGGCAAGCGAATGATTCGAGTTCCCGATGAGCGCCGTAACCCCGGACGTGGCTGCCTTAAGATTACGGGCGCATGTGCCAACAACCTCAAAAACGTTACCGCCAAGATTGAGTTCGGCACGCTTACCGTCGTAACCGGCGTATCGGGATCGGGAAAGAGTTCCTTGGTCACGGATACGATCGCGCCTGCCCTCACCAACGCTATCCATCGCTCTACGCGTCCCGTGGGCCCGTACAAAAGAATCGACGGCATCGAGTGCATCGATAAGGTGATCGATATCGACCAGTCGCCTATCGGCCGTACACCGCGCTCGAATCCCGCTACCTATATTGGTTTGTGGGACGACCTGCGTGCACTGTTTGCGAGCACGCCGGAGTCGAAGGCGCGTGGCTACTCGCCGGGACGCTTCTCCTTTAATGTGAGCGGCGGACGCTGCGAGGCGTGCAAGGGCGATGGCCAGATCAAGATTGAGATGCACTTTCTTCCCGATATTTATGTGCCCTGCGAGGTTTGCGGCGGCAAGCGCTATAACCGCGAGACGCTCGAGGTTACCTATCGTGGCAAGACCATCTCGGACGTGCTCGACATGAGTGTGGCCGAGGCGCTGGCTTTCTTTGGGAATATTCCGCAGATCAAGCGCAAGCTTCAAACCCTGTATGACGTCGGCCTAGGTTATGTGAGCTTGGGCCAGCCCGCCACGACGCTCTCGGGCGGCGAGGCGCAGCGCGTGAAGCTCGCCAAGGAGCTACATCGTCGTCAGACGGGTAAGACGTTCTATATTTTGGACGAGCCTACGACCGGTCTTCATTTTGAGGACGTTCGCCAATTGCTAGATGTGCTTCAGCGTCTAGTCGATGCGGGCAATACGGTGTTGGTGATCGAGCACAACCTCGATGTCATCAAGGTCGCCGATCGCTTGATCGATATGGGTCCCGAGGGTGGCAACGGTGGCGGAACTGTCGTGGTCTCGGGTACGCCAGAGCAGGTTGCGGCATGCCCGCAGAGCTATACCGGCAAGTTCTTGGCGCCGTTGCTCAAACGCGACAGGGAGCGTCAAGCGCAACTCGATGCCTAATACATAGGTGTTTTTGAAACATGAGCGCTGCCGACTCCTTGCGATTCGGTGGCGCTCTCTTTGTCGAGATAGCGCATGCCACGCAAATGGACATATACTTAAATCTTGCGTTCGTATATGAGGGAAAGGATATGCCATGCCGAAGGCCGTGAAGACGCCAAAGACCAACGCCATGCGTGAGCTGGAAAGCGCCGGCATCCCTTATGCTCTCCATACGTACGAAGACGATGGAGATGAATCAGTGGGCCTTGGCGTTGCGATTTCCGAACAGCTTGGTGAGGAGCCCGGCCAGGGATTCAAAACCCTGGTCTGTGTCACGCCGTCAAACGATCACGTTGTGTGCTGCATTCCCGTTGCCGATGAACTTGACCTGAAAGCTGCCGCACGCGCCGCAGGGGAGAAATCTCTCGCCATGATGCACGTGAAGGATTTGCTTGCCGCGACTGGCTATGTGCGCGGTGGCTGTAGTCCTGTCGGTATGAAAAAGCGTTATCGGACGCTGATTGATGAGACATGTGTCCTTTGGGATACCATTTTTATCTCGGGAGGCAAGCGCGGCTACCAGCTTGAGGTTGCACCCGACGACTTAATCGCATTTTGCGGGGCCAAGGTCGCCCCGATTACGAGAGAGGACTGAGCGATGCCGCAGGAAGAATCAAAGCGCGGGGCTCATTTTGCAAAGGGGCCGACTCCCTCGGCGTCTTCGCCTGAGCTGGCTTCGGCCGAGCATGAGATTCGTAAAGCCTGGTCGGCTGCCGCCGACCCGGGTGAGACAGCGGTGTATTTGCGTGCCGCCGGTGCCGGTTCGATGCCTTCTCATTCGCCTCTTTCCTCGACTCGACCCGACGAGACGGCAGTATTTTTGGCCGCTGCTCGTACAGGCGTGGATCGGACGTCCAGCGCTTTGGATACGCCTCATGCCCCGCGTCCCGATGAGACTGCGGTGTTTTTGATGGCTGCACAAGGGAAAAGTCCGCATGAGGACGCGGCTGCCGTCCGTCCTGCAACACAGGACGCCCGAGATGATGGCGAACCGTTACTTTCTGATGACGAATGGTCTCCGCTCGGTTCTGTCGATCCCGTCGAAGGTGTGACGGTCGACGGCGATGACGATTGGGATCCCTTGTCGTTTTCTGGTCGAGGTACTGCCACACGGGAAGTCGATACGGTGTTTGGGGATCATGCCGCGTCTGGCGACAATGCGATCTTAGTCGATGACCCCTTTGCAGCGGACAGGCCTCTTTCCTCTGTGGATGAGATTAAGCCGCAGCCTGAGTCTCACATGGAATCTCAGGATCACGTAGACGATATGGGCTCGTCCGACTACTCCACGGTTGGTCGGTCTGCCGGCCTTATGACCGTACTCACCATTTTGTCGCGTGTCACCGGTTTCATCCGCACTTGGGCTATGGCTGCCGCTATCGGCATGTCGCTGCTTTCATCTTCTTATCAGGTCGCCAACAACCTGCCCAACATGCTCTACGAGCTTGTGATGGGCGGCATGTTGGTTACCGCCTTTTTGCCGGTGTACATGGGCGTCCGTCGTGAGCAGGGCCGTGAAGCCTCAAATGAATATGTTGGAAACCTGCTTGGCATCCTGCTCTTGCTGCTGGGCGGCATTTCGGTGCTGGGCACCCTGTTTGCTCCGGGCTTTATTTGGACGCAATCGTTCCTTTCGGGTGACGGCGGCAGCATGGATACCGCTGCGTTCATGTTCCGTTTCTTTGCCATCCAGATATTGTTTTATGGTCTGGGCTCGGTGTTCTCGGGCGTTCTCAACGCGCATCGCGATTACTTTTGGTCGACGTTCGCCCCCGTTTTGAACAACGCGATCGTTATCGCCAGCTTTATTGGTTTTGCACCCGTGTCCGCGCAATTTGGCGAGCATGCAGGCATCATCTTGATCTCGGCTGGCACGACCCTCGGCGTCTTTGTCCAGATGGCCTGCCAGATTCCCGCGCTTGGCAAGTACGGCGTGCATCCCCATATCCATATCGACTTTAAGGATCCTGCGCTTCGTCAGACGATTGCGCTCGGTATCCCGACGCTGCTCGCCACGGTGTGCACGTTTGTCCAGACCTCCATTATCAATGCCGCCGCGCTGGTGGTGCAGCCCGAGACCGGACCTTCTGTCATTGCATACGCGCGCTTGTGGTATACCCTGCCTTATGCTCTAATCGCCGTCTCGCTCTCGACGGCGCTATATACCGAGCTTTCGCATGATGCTCAGGAGCAAGACTACGATAGCGTTCGCAGCGGCATCTCGAACGGCGTTGCTCAGATTCTCTTCTTCCTAATTCCATTTGCGCTGTATTTGATCGTCTTCGCCCGCCCGCTCAATATGATCTACTGCACTGGCAAGTTCGATGAGTCTGGTGTTGCGTTGGTGTCGGAGTTCCTTATTTACCAGGCTCCTTCGTTGCCACTTTACGGAGCGGTTGTGCTTATGCAGAAGAGCTTCTCGGCCTTGCTCGATATGAAGCCCTTCGGTCGTTATTGTCTTTACTCCACCATCGGACAGGTCGGTTCGGTGCTGTTGTTTGGCGTGGTGCTTGGCTACGGCATGCCTGCGATCGCACTTTCGTATGTTGTCGACTACGTGATTTTGGTTGGCTGCTCGCTGTGGTGGCTGCGCCGTCGCCTGCATGGCCTTCAGGTTAAATCTATTCTGCATGGCGGCTTCTTTGGCCTTATGCTTGGAGGCCTGGGTGCGGCTGCGGGTGCCGGTGTCATGTGGGCGCTTGAGCACTTTTTCGGCGCGCTCGGCGGCTCGATTCTGATTACCTTGGGCTATGTTTGCGTTGCGGGCATCGTCTCGCTCGCCGTCACCATTGGCTTGGCCATCGCCTTTAAGGTGCCCGAGGTCTCCTCGCTGCTTCGCCGCAAGTAGGCAAACGTGGCCGGTCACGACAACATTCCAACACTCGCCGAGCAGGTTTCGCGCGTTCCCACGCAGCCCGGATGTTACCTTTGGAAAGATGCCAAGGGCGATGTCATCTATGTGGGTAAGGCGAAAAACCTGCGCGCCCGCATGCGCCAATACGTAACGCTGCAAGATGAGCGTCAGAAGATTCCACTTATGATGCAGCTGGTGGCGAGTTTCGACTATATCGTGGTGGAGACCGAGCACGAGGCGCTTGTACTCGAGCGCAACCTGATCGGCCAGTACCATCCGTACTTTAATGTGGACCTTAAGGACGACAAGAGCTATCCCTTTATCGCTATCACCAAGAGCGATCTGTTCCCAGCTATCAAATATACGCGTGAGCGCCATAAGCCGGGAACGCGTTATTTTGGTCCCTATACCGACAGCCGCGCGGCGCGTGAGACCATTGATACGTTGCGCAAGGTGATCCCGATCTGCTCGGCGGCTTGTGCGGAGTGGCGTCGATGCCGCCGTATTGTCGAGTCCCACAAGGGCGAAGAAGATATCGTCAATATGATTTGCGCGCAAAACGGACGGCCTTGCTTTGACTATCATGTCGGCCGAGGGCCGGGAGCGTGTGTCGGTGCGATTTCTCCCGCCGACTATGCCAAGAACGTTAAGCGCGTCGAACGCTTTTTGTCTGGCCATCGCAAGGATGTCGTCGACGAGCTCACGACCGAGATGGCAGAGGCTGCCGAGGCGCTCGATTTTGAGCGTGCGGCGCGCGTCAAGCGTCGTCTAGATGTCATCAGGGGCCTGGATGATCGCCAACAGGTCGTATTTCCGTCCAGTGTCGATATCGATGTCATTGGCTTTTATCGCGAGGAGACCATCTCGGCTGCCTGCGTCTTTGTCGTGCGCGAGGGCCGAACGGTTCGAACCTGTGAGTTTATTCTCGATAAGGGCCTCGATGTCGATGAGGAGGAACTCCAGTCGGGTTTTCTTAAGCGCTATTACGACGAGACAGCTGATATTCCAGCTGAGATTAACCTTTCTGTTGAGCTTGAGGACGCGGAGGCGCTGGGGGAGTGGCTTGCGGCCAAGCGCGAGCGCTCCTGCCATCTCCATAGACCTCAGCGCGGCGAAAAGCATCGATTACTCGATATGGCATCCAAAAATGCCCGTCATGCCCTTATGCGCTACATGATGCGCACGGGTTATGCCGACGATCGCACCAATCAGGCACTTTTGGAGCTTGAGAGTGCTCTGGCACTGCCCGAGCCTCCGATGCGTATCGAGTGCTTCGATATTTCCACGCTGCATGGCACCTTCACAGTTGCGTCGATGGTGGTGTTTACCAACGGCCGTGCCGACAAGAGTCAGTACCGACGCTTTAAAATCCAGGCCGAACTGGACGAGGCGAACGACTTCGTGTCGATGTCCGAGGTCCTTGGTCGGCGCTACGCTCCCGAGCGCATGGCCGATGAGCGCTTTGGCTCGCGCCCCGATTTGCTTGTTGTCGACGGCGGCAAGCCGCAATTGACGGCAGCCATTAAACAACTTGAGGCCCTTGGGCTCGATATACCAGTTTGCGGCTTGGCGAAGGCCGATGAGGAGGTTTTCGTGCCTTGGGACGAGACGCCTGTCGTGCTGCCGACAGGGTCCGCTTCGCTCTACCTAATCAAACAGGTGCGAGACGAATCGCACCGTTTTGCCATTACATTCCATCGCGAGCTGCGCGATAAGGCAATGACGGTCTCGGTGCTCGACGATGTTCCAGGCGTGGGACCCACCAGAAAACGTGCCATTATGCGCCATTTTGGCTCGATGAAACGGTTGCGCGCGGCGAGCGAGAAAGAGATTGCAGAAGTTCGAGGCGTTCCTGCCGATGTCGCAAGATCGGTCCATGAGGCTCTTGCTGCCTGGAATGAAGAGCGAGACAAAGCCTCCACAAGTGGATCCGAAAACTAAACTCGCCCTAAACAACTGATATATATATGATTGCGCGAATTTCAACCTTATATTTCGCTATGATTGCCTGCTGATTTCTCGTTTTATTAACGCTAAAACGTTTGACTACGCCGAAGGAAAAGCGCTGCTATCCTGCGGATTGACGATGACTGATATCTCACCTCATCGATGCATACTGTCTGCCATTTTGTTTGTCAACGATTTCGGTGAACGGTAGTAAATACCGTTCAAGCGGATGTATGTATCGGTCGCCGAGCGCGGCACCCAAGTTGGGTTTGTCGGTAGGTAAGGTATATATCGTCCGCAAGTTGCGCGGGGGCAAGTCTAGGTGCTCCCGGGTAAGATTCTCTATTGATAGGAGAAGACATGGCCATCATCAACAAGGGTATGTCCAGGCGTTCGTTCCTCGGCCTCACCGGCAGCGTCGCTGCTGTCGCAGGGCTTGGTCTCACCGGCTGCGGTGGCAGCTCTAGCGACGAGGGTTCCGCTTCCGGTTCCACCGATTCCGCCAACCGTGGCGGCGGCGTGATCACCGCTGGTTCCGCTTACGCTCCGTCCAGCTTCGATCCCGCCAGCACCGGCTCCGCTGTGGGCCTGGGTGCTAACTGGCACGTCGTCGAGGGCCTCTACGGTATCGATTACCACGACTACAGCACCTTCAACGAGCTCGCCACCGACGATCCCAAGTCCGTGGACGACACCACGTTCGAGGTCACCATCCGCAAGGGCGCGAAGTTCTCCGATGGCACCGAGGTCACCGCTGACGATGTCGTCGCCTCCTACACCGCTTGCGCCGCTTCCGCTACCTATGCTCCGTTCTTCCAGCCCTTCGAGTCCATCGAGGCCAAGGACGCCAGCACCGTGACGGTCAAGACCAAGGTCCCCAACTTCTCCCTGCTCAAGGATCGTCTGGCCATCGTCCGTGTTACCCCGGCCACGCAGGCCGAGGAGGATCGCGCCAAGCAGCCGATCGGCTCCGGCCCCTGGATGTACGACTCTATCTCCGATACCGAAATCACCCTGGTTCCCAACCCCGAGTACAACGGTGAGTATGCTGCCGAGGATAAGAAGATCCAGTACAGCATCCTGACCGACCCCACCGCTCGCGTTACCGCTCAGCAGGAGGGCTCCACGCTCGTTATGGAGCTCGTTACCGCTGACGCCGTCGACCAGCTCGAGAACGCCGGCTGCAAGATCGATAACGTTCAGGGTTTCGGCACCCGCTTCATCATGTTCAACGTCGCCAAGGAGCCTTGGAACAACGTCAAGGTCCGTCAGGCTGTCATGTATGCGCTCGACACCGAGAAGATGGTCAGCAACACCTTCGCCGGCCTTGCCACCGCTGCCAGCTGCTACCTGCCCAAGAGCTTCACCAACTATCATGAGGCTTCCACGGTGTACAAGACCGACGCCAAGAAGGCTAAGAAGCTCATCGAGGAATCTGGCATCACCCCGGGTGCCATCACCCTGCGCACCACCGACAACGAGCAGATTAAGGGCATGGCCGCCCAGGTCAAGAACGACCTCGACGCTCTCGGCTTCGATGTGACCATCCAGACCGATACCTCGCCGGCCACTTACGCTGCCATCGACGGCGGCGAGGCCTACGATATCCTCCTTGCCCCTGGCGATCCTTCCTGCTTCGGCGCCGACCCCGACCTGCTGCTCAACTGGTGGTACGGCGACAACGTCTGGATGCAGACCCGTTGCCCGTGGAAGGAGTCCGCTGAGTGGCAGAAGCTCCACGGTCTCATGGACGAGGCTCTTGCCGCCGAGGGCGACGAACAGCAGAAGAAGTGGAACGAGTGCTTCGACATCATTGCCGACAACGCCGTTCTGTACCCCGTTGTCCACGTCAAGACCGTCTCCGCTTCCTGGGACGATCCGTCCACTGCGCCCAACGGCGAGGCCCTCGATGGCTTCAAGGGCATCGGCACGACGAGCATGTCCTTCAGGGGCGTTGCGACCGTCAAGGCGTAAGACTCGCTTGAGTCTGTATGCAGGATGTCGGTCGTTGGGACCGTATCCTCATAGTTGAAACAAAGACCCGGGCGGCAACGATGTCGCTCGGGTCTTGTAATGAGTATCCATACTAATATACCGGTTGGTCCTACCGACAAAAGAAAGGGGAGAGAACGTGAACAACTTGCTACGTTTGATTGGAAGGCGTCTTGTGGCGCTGCCGATCATGGCATTGGGCGTCACCGTCCTGGTGTTCTTCCTTATGTCGTTCTCCAAGACCGACCCCGCCTACACGGCGTTGGGTGACGGTGCCTCGCCCGAGGCGGTTGCCGAGTACCATGAGAAGTATGGTCTGGACGACCCCTGGCCCGTGCGCTACGTGCGCTATATGGGCGATTTGATTCATGGCGACATGGGCACCTATGGTGCTGCTCGCAACTCCGTTGCCAAGCGCATCTCCACGGCCCTGCCCGTCACGATGCAGCTGACCTTCATCGGTCTTGCCATCGGTGCGGTCGTTTCGTTTTTGCTCGGCGTCATCGCGGCACTGTATCGCGACAAATGGCCGGACCAAGTGATCCGCGTCTTTTCCATTGCCGGCTTGGCAACCCCGTCGTTCTGGCTTGCCGTTCTGTTGATCCTGCTGTTCTCTTCCTACCTTAAGGTGCTCCCGGCATCGGGTGCTCTGCCTCACTTCACCACGAATCCGGTTGGCTATCTGGGACGTATGATCATGCCCGCTATCGCCTTGGCATTTCCGCTGACGGGCCAGATGACTCGTATCGTGCGTACCGCCATGGTCGAGGAGCTCGACAAGGATTATGTCCGTATGGCTCGCGGCGCCGGCGTTCCCGAGAAGGTCGTCGTCGGCATCAACGTTCTTCGCAATGCGCTGATCACCCCGGTCACCACCCTCGGTCTTAAGATCGGTTACCTCATGGGCGGCGCCGTCGTCATCGAGGTTATCTTTAACCTCCCCGGCATGGGCACCGCGATTCTGCAGGGCGTTCAGGGCAACGAGGCGAACCTGGTTCAGGGCGTCGTTATCGTCGTTGCTCTTGCCTTCATCATCATCAACATCGTGGTTGACATGCTCTATCTGCTCATCAACCCGCGCATCAGGACGGTGTAGATTATGGTAAAGATTCGAGAGAAGCAAACCGAGCAGCTCGAGAAGGCTGCCTCCAAGGGGCTCAAGCTTGGTGGCTGGAAGAAGATGACGCTGTCTTCTAAGATTGCCGCCGTCGTGCTGGTGCTGGTCGCCCTGACTGCGATTCTGGCGCCCCTTCTTGCTCCCTATAGCCCGGTCGAGATCTTTACGGCTCGCCAGGCTCCCGGCAACGGATTTATCTTCGGTACCGACGATAAGGGCCGCGACATCCTGTCGCGTATGCTTTACGGTGGCCGTTACTCGCTGATCATCGGCTTCGGTGCTACTGCCATGGCTCTGGTCTGCGGTTCGGTCGTGGGCGCCCTCGCGGCGGTTTCGCGCAAGTCCGTTTCCGAGGCGATCATGCGCATCCTGGATATCATCATGTCCATCCCGGGCATCGCCCTCGCTGCCGTCTTCGTCTCCATCCTGGGCAATTCCGTGCCGTCGATCATCTTCGCCATCGGCTTTATGTATACTCCGCAGATTGCCCGTATCGTGCGCGCCAACATCGTGTCCGAGTACGGCGAGGACTATGTCCGCGCGGTCATCGTTTCCGGCGCTAAGGCTCCGTGGATTTTGATCAAGCATGTTCTGCGTAACTGCATCGCCCCGATCATGGTCTTCACCGTTACCCTGGTCGCCGACGCCATCATCTTCGAGGCCTCGCTGACCTTTATCGGCGCTGGTATCCAGGAGCCCACCGCTACCTGGGGCAACATCCTCGCCGACGCCCGCGGCGGCGTGCTCGCTGGCCGTTGGTGGCAGGCGCTGTTCCCGGGTCTGGCCATCATGATCACCTGCCTGGCGCTCAACATCCTCTCCGAGGGCATTACCGACGCCATGGCCGCTGCTCCCTCCGCCGCCCTGGATCCGACCGACTCCTCCAAGCGCCGCGAGGCCGACCTGCTGGTCTCCGACCCCGTTCGCGCTTACAAGGAGCAGGCTCAGTCCCTGTCCGCCCGTCTTGGCGCCCTGCGCGATGTCGAGCTCAGGCGTAACGACCGCCATGTGCCCGATGAGTCCGTTGAGCCGATCCTTTCGGTCCGTGATTTCTGCATCCAGTTTGAGCACCACGGTGATATCAACGTCGTCGACCACGTCAACTTTGATGTCCGTCCCGGCCAGACCATGGGCCTGGTCGGTGAGTCCGGCTGCGGTAAGTCCATCACCACGCTTGCCATCATGGGCCTGACCGACGATGACGAGCATCTCTCCGGCGAGGTTCTCTGGGAGGGCCGCGACCTGCTCAAGATGAGCAAGAAGGAGTGGTTCGGCCTGCGCGGTACCGATATCGCCATGGTCTATCAGGACGCCCTGTCCTCGCTCAACCCCTCCATGCTCATTTCCGCCCAGATGAAGCAGCTCACCAAGCGCGGCGGCACCCGAAGCGCCGAGGAGCTCCTGGAGCTCGTGGGCCTCGACCCCAAGCGTACGCTCGAGAGCTATCCGCATGAGCTTTCCGGTGGTCAGCGTCAGCGCGTTCTGATCGCTATGGCCCTTACCCGCGACCCCAAGCTGGTCATCTGCGACGAGCCCACGACCGCTCTGGACGTTACCGTCCAGAAGCAGGTCATCAAGCTGCTTAACGACCTTCAGGCCAAGCTCGGCTTTGCCATGATCTTCGTTTCGCACGACCTGGCACTGGTCGCCGAGGTCGCTCATAACATCACGGTTATGTACGCCGGCCAGGTTATCGAGCAGGCGCCCACCAAGGAGCTGCTCACCAACCCGATCCACGAGTACACTCGCGGTCTTCTGGGTTCCGTCCTGTCCATCGAGAGCGGTTCGGGCCGCCTGCACCAGGTGCCTGGCGCCGTTCCGAGCCCGCGCGATTTCCCCAAGGGCGATCGCTTCGCACCCCGCTCGAGCCATCCGCGCATTGGCCTGGACACCCGTCCGGTCTTCAAGCGCGTGCCCGGCACCGAGCACTTCTATTCCGAGCTCCCCGATGAGGTGCTCAAGGCAAATGGTTTGACCCCTCACGCGGAGGTGATGTAGATGAGCGAGACCGCAGTCAACGGCGTCGAGCCGATCATCTTCCTTGATGACGTCCACGTCACCTTTAGGACCCGTACCGGCTCGATTCTGCACCCCAACCTGGTTCACGCCGTCCAGGGTGTAACGATTAAGCTCATGCCCGGACAGACCATCGGCATCGTCGGCGAGTCCGGTTGCGGAAAGTCCACCACCGCCAACGTCATGTGCGGCCTGCAGGCCCCCACGAGCGGCAAGGTCTACTTTAAGGGTAAGGACGTTACCAAACGTACCGCCGAGGACCGTCGCCACATGGGTCGCGTCATCTCGGTCGTGTTCCAGAACCCGGCCACGGCGCTCAACCCCCGCATGGTCGTTCGCGAGCAACTGCTCGACCCCATGCGCGTCCACAACCTGGGCACCGAGGCCGAGCAGGAGAAGCGCGTCAAGGAGCTCTTGGAGCTCACCGGTCTGCCCAGCTCCGCCGCCGAGGTTCTTCCCGGCCAGCTTTCGGGCGGCCAGCGCCAGCGCGTCGCAATTGCCCGTGCCCTGTCGCTGAACCCCGATGCCATCATCGCCGACGAGCCCACCTCGGCTCTGGACGTTTCGGTCCGCGCGCAGATTCTGAACCTGCTGACCGACCTTAAGAAGGAGCTCGGCCTGGCCATGGTGTTCATCAGCCATGACATCCAGACGGTCCGCTATATCTCTGACGACATCATCGTTATGAATGGCGGCAAGATCGTCGAGCAGGGCAGCCCTGCCGACATCTTTGATAACCCGCAGAGCC
>UQJV01000037.1 GCA_900541475.1 uncultured Collinsella sp. | reverse complement strand
CTCGAGGCGCTCCTTCTTGTAGGTGCCGGCGACGGGGTGCTGGAAGCGGGTGGGGTTGGTGGAGTTACCGGTGATCGAGATGTCGACGTTCTCGTGCCACATGATGGCAACGCCCTCGCGGACGTCGTCGGAGCCGTAGCAGTTAACGGCAGCGCGGGGACCATCGGAGTAGGGGATGGTCTCGACGACCTTGAGCTCGCCCGTGTAGTAGTCGAACTGGGTCTTCACGTAGGTGAAGCCGTTGATGCGGGCGATAATCTGAGCAGCGTCCTTACCCAGACCGTTGAGGATAACGCGCAGCGGCTCCTTGCGAGCCTTGTTGGCGTTCAGAGCCAGGCCGATGGCGCCCTCAGCGGCGGCGAAGGACTCGTGGCCGGCCAGGAAGGCGAAGCACTCGGTGTCGTCGGAGAGCAGCATGGCGCCCAGGTTGCCGTGGCCCAGACCGACCTTGCGGTCCTCGGCGACGGAGCCGGGAACGGTGAAGGCCTGGATGCCCTCGCCGATGATGGCGGCAGCCTCAGAAGCGGTCTTGGCCTCGCGCTTGACAGCGAGAGCGCAGCCGAGGGTATAGGCCCACTCGGCGTTCTGGAAGGCGATGGACTGGGTGTTGTTGACGATCTCACGCGGGTTGAAGCCCTTGTCGGTGCAGATCTGCAGAGCTTCCTCGAGGGAGGCGATGCCGTTGTCGGCGAGGCACTTGTTGATCTTGTCAGCGCGGCGCTCGTAACCTTCGAACGTAACAGTCATAGTTATTTCCCTCCCTTTCTACTCGTGAACCGGGAACACGCTGGCGACGGAGTGGGTCTCCTCGTCGGTGCGCGGGTCGATGTACTTGGCAGCGTTCTCCCACTGACCATAGTGGCCCATAGCGCCAGCGATGGCCTCCTCGGGGGTCTTGCCAGCCTTGACGGCGTCGGTGAACTTGCCGAGGTTCAGGAACTCGAACGCGATGATCTCGTTCTTGTCGTTGAGAGCCATGCGGGTGACGTAGCCCTGGGCGAGCTCGAGGTAACGAGCGCCCTTGGCCTTGGTGCCGAACATGGTACCGACCTGGGAGCGAAGACCCTTGCCGAGGTCGTCGAGGGAGGCGCCCACGGGCAGGCCGCCCTCGGAGAACGCGGTCTGGCTGCGGCCGTAAACGATCTGCAGGAAGATCTCGCGCATAGCGACGTTGATGGCGTCGCAGACGAGGTCGGTGTTGAGGGCCTCGAGGATGGTCTTGCCGGGAAGGATCTCGGAAGCCATGGCGGCAGAGTGGGTCATGCCCGAGCAGCCGATGGTCTCAACGAGGGCCTCCTCGATGATGCCGTCCTTGACGTTCAGCGTGAGCTTGCAGGCGCCCTGCTGAGGTGCGCACCAACCCACACCGTGCGTAAGACCGGAGATGTCGGAAATCTCCTTAGCCTGGACCCACTTGCCCTCCTCGGGGATGGGTGCGGGGCCGTGGTATGCACCCTTGGCAACGGGGCACATGTTCTCCACTTCCTGTGAGTACTGCATGCCTCTCCTCTCTATCGTGTTGGCGTCCCGTCTGGGGGTCGTGGCTGGCGATTGCCGGGCGACCCTTCGAAAGGGACATGACATGCAGTCCCTATAATACCGCGAAATGCACGGAATATTCGGCGAACGGCTCAGTTTTCGTAGCGAGAAGCGCGGAACTTTCAATTGAAACGATTTAATCAAGCTGTTTGCGGTTGCGCGGTCCGCTGAAGGGGATCGGTTCTGGTCAAGCTTTTGCTAAGGGTGCGTTGCCTGACCTGTGGCTATGAAGCCGTTCGCCGTTGGTTTTCCGCCTTTTACCGTCGACGGGTTCCATTTTGCGTGAATGATTTGATGGCACGTTTCAATCGTGATGTATTGGATGGTAAGCAGATCCCGGCGAAGGGAGCGCCATGCAGCGCGTTTGGAAAACGATCACCGGTTTTTACCATGTTTGCGCCCGCGGTATGGCCGGGCGGCAGATCTTTGAGAGTGACGAGGACCGGTGGAAGTTTTTGGAGCTGATGCGCGACTGCTGCCGCGATGCCGGCGTGACGGTCGTGGCGTGGTGCCTCATGAGCGACTACGTGGATCTGTTGCTTTTGGACTATGAGGACATGATGAGTACAGCCATGCAGCGGCTGCTGTTGACGTATGCTCGTCGGTTCAATAAGCGCACTGGGCGAGCTGGATGCCTGTTTCGTGAGCGTTTTGAGCGGCGCTCGCTCGATACCGACTGGCAGGTGATGGAGTCTATTCGCTCCGTTCACGCCTGTTCGCAGAAGGCTGGCATCAGCTTAATCGAGCGCTATCCGTGGAGCAGCTTTGCCGAGTATCTACGGGCCTATGACAACGATTTGACGAGGGGATTTTCCGACCCTTCTTGCGTGCTTGAGCTTTTTGGTTCTGCCGAGGGTTTTATTGCCTATTCGCTTTCGACGCCCGACGGTGGCGAGCTAGCGATGCCCAACCTGAAAGAGACGGAGTGGGAACGCCACGCCTTTGCCGACAAGTTGGCGAATAGCCTCGGGGTTTCACTCCGCGGGGTTAAAGCCGCACCGCAGGCGCAGCGCGATACCGTTATTGTTGGATTGCACGATGCCGGTTTCACGGCGCGTCAGATTGAGCGATATACGGGGATTGGCAAAAGCACCGTTTCTCGTATTGTGCGCGCTTATGCGCTGGTGGACGCGCAGGCCGAGGGCTCGAAATAAAGGTAGAAAAGAAAATGGCCGAATCGCGAAAGCTAAGCGATTCGGCCAACAGAATTCTTCAGATTTGAGACAAATGTTACTGATTATTTTGTCCCGTGAGCATGCCGTCGAGGGTGCGCCAGGCTAACTCGGCGCATTTAACGCGGGCGGGCATGTGCGAGATGTCCTGGAGCTGAGCGGCCTCGTCCAGATCTTCCAGGTCCTCCTCGGAGAGCTGCTCGCCGCGGATCATGGCGAGGAAGAGCCCTGCCAAGCGACGTGCTTCCTCGACCGTCTCGCCGGTGATGAGGTCGGCCATGATGTCGGCGCTGGCCTGGCTGATGGCGCAGCCGTGGCCGGTAAACGAGGCCTCCTCGATCACGTTGTTCTCGACACGTAGCTGCAAGGTGAGCTCGTCGCCGCAGCTGGGGTTGATGCCGTCGTGCTCGTGCGTGGGGGCATCCATCTCGTACTTGTAGTCGGGGTGTGAGTTGTGCTCCATAAACGTGGTGGAGGTGTACAGATTACCCATTGAACGTGCTCCAAACGTGATGCAGACCGGCGATGAACTTGTCGATATCGGCCTTGTCGTTGTAGAAGGCCACGCTGGCGCGGCAGCAGGCGAGGTTCTCGACGCCCAGCCAGGTGAGCAGCGGCTGCGCGCAGTGGTGACCCGCGCGGATGCAGACGCCGTCCATGTCCATGATGCTCGCGACATCGTGCGGGTGGATGCCGTGGACGTTAAAGCTCACGACGCCGTGATGGTTGTCCCAATAGATAGAGCCGATGATCTGGACAAAGTCGAGCTGCATGAGCTCGCCCATCAGGTAGTGGACGAGCGCTTGCTCGCGGGCCTGGATGTTTTCGTAGCCCACGGTGTTAACCAGGTAATCAAGCGACGCGCCTGTGGCGAAGATGCCGGCGGCGTCCTGCGTGCCGGCCTCGAACTTCTCGGGGACGGGCGCCCAGACGGCGTCCTGCTCGGTGACCGAGTCGATCATCTCGCCGCCGGTAAGCATGGGCGGCATGGCGTTGAGCAGGTCCATCTTGCCCCACAGCACGCCGATGCCCATGGGACCCATGGCCTTGTGCGCGCTAAAGGCAAAGAAATCGGCGCCCAGATCTGCCACGTTGACCGGCATGTGCGGCAGCGACTGCGCGCCGTCGACGACCAGATAGCCGCCATACTTGTGCACGAGCTTGCCGAGATTCTTGACCGGGTTCTCGACGCCCAGGACGTTAGAGACCTGACCCACGGCCAAGATCTTGGTCTTGGGGCCCACCTTGGCAAGCACTTCCTCGGTCGTGAGCTGGCCGGTCTTGGTGGGGTAGAGGTAGACGAGCTTGGCGCCGGTCTCGCGGCAGACCTGCTGCCACGGGATCAGGTTGGAGTGGTGCTCCATGATGGTGATGACGACCTCGTCGCCCGGCTCGAGGACCGTGGGCGCAAAGCTCTTGGCGACCAGGTTGAGCGACTCACTCGTGTTGCGGGTGAAGACGACCTCGTTGGCCTGGGGCGCGCCGATGACGTCGGCGATCTGCTGGCGCACCTTCGCGATGGCCTCGGTGGCCTCGACGGACAGCGAGTACAGGCCGCGCAGGGGGTTGGCGTTCATGCGCTGGTAGAAGTCACGCTCGGCGTCGAGCACGCAGGCGGGGCGCTGCGCGGTGGCGGCGCTATCGAGGAAGGCGATCTCGGGGTGCTGCTGGAACAGCGGGAACTGCGCCTTGTAGGGATTGGTTTCGATGTCGACGGTAGGCCAGCCGCGCGAGGCCTCGTCGCTGGCGTCGAGCTCCATAGGCTCCGGTGCGGTACAGGTGTCGCATTTAACGTGCTCGGTGTCGATCATGCGAGCTCCTCTTCAAAGTTGTCGATCAGGTTGTTGCCCAAGCGGACGACGGCGGCGCGGGTGCGCTCGTCAGTGGCGGAAAGCGCAGCATCCTCCAACTTGGCGCGGATGAACAGGTCCTCGGCGGCGTTTTGGTCAAGGCCGCGGCAGGCGAGGTAGAACAACTGCTCGTCGCGGACGTGGCCGATGGTGGCGCCGTGGTTGCCGGCAACGTCATCCTCGTCGCAGAGGATGACGGGGACGGTCTTGTTGTCGACGCCCTTGTTGGCCAAAAGCACCGTCTCGCGCTCGGTGCCGGTTGCACCCTTGCAGCCGTGCACGAGGTCGATGGTGCCGCGGTAGACCTTCTTGGACGTGCCGGTCAGCACGCCGTTGGCGTCGATCTCGCACTCGGTCTTGCGACCGCGGTGGCGCAGCTCGTAGTTAAAGTCGCGCACCTGCTCGCGGGCGCCCAGGTAGTCAGTATCGATGGTGACCTTGGCGGTATCGCCTAGAAGGTCGCCGGCAAGGCCGGTGGCGCTGGCGCCGGCGCCCAGGACGGTGTGCTGCACGTTGACGCGCGCACCCTCGTCCAAGAACAGGCCGGTGTCGTCGAGCGCGATCCAGCTATCGTCGAGCGTCTGCGTGCAGGTTACGTTGACGGTGGCGTACTCGTGGGCGCACACGCGTAGCACGGAGCCCACGACGCCTTGGCCGGCAACGGGGGAGTCCAGGGCTATGCACAGGTCGAGCGTTGCCTGCGGGCGGGCGACGACATCGATAGCGGCGATGGCGGCAGCCGCGTCGATGCCACTCACGCGCACGGTAACCGTGGCGTGCTGGTATGCGGGCACGTCGATGACGATGCGCTTGGTGGCGTGGTCGGCCAGATAGGCGTAGGCAGCCTCGCCCATGCCGGTCTCGAAGGCCTCAGCGGGGGAGAGCTCCTCCTCGAGCTTGATAGCGCCGGCCTGGTAGATGGAGGTGGCGGGCACGTCGAGCTCGGTCTCGGGCGTGATGCGGGCGCGGTCGGCGGCGTCGCCGGGGGCGGAGGCACGGCGCTCGGGGAAGCGCTCGGCCATGGCGTCCATGGCGGTATCGAAGGCGTCGGCGGCACCGCGGAACTGCTCATCCAGCCCCTCGACCTCAACGGCCTCGGCGGGAGCGGCGGCAAGTTCGTCCGAAAGCTCAAGCTTGGTCTGGTTCATCTTGAGCCAACCCCAAGTGGCGGCCGGCATCGCATTAACCTGCTCGAGCGTGGTAGCAGCGGTGTTCGTGGTCTGTTTCATTATCCGATCGCTCCTTCCATCTCGAGCTTGATCAGGTTGTTCATCTCGACGGCATACTCAAGCGGCAGCTCCTTGGAGACCGGGTTGGCAAAGCCGTTGACGATCATGGTACGGGCCTCTTCCTCCGAGATGCCGCGGCTCATCAGGTAGAACACCTTGTCGTCGCCGATGCGGCCGATGGTGGCCTCGTGGCCGATGTCGACGTTCTTGGCGCGGATGTCCATGGCGGGGATGGTGTCGGAGCGGCTCTGGTCATCGAGCATCAGCGACTGGCAGCTCACGGTTGCCTTGGAGCCTTCGGCCTTGGGCGTGGCCACAATGGAGCTGCGGAAGGTCTGGATGCCGCCGCTCTTGGAGATGCCCTTGGTCTCGACGGTTGCCGAGGTGTCGGGCGCGTTGAGCACGACCTTGCAGCCGGTATCGAGGTTCTGGCCGGCACCGGCAAAGGTGATGCCGGTAAAGCTCGAGCGAGCGCGGCGGCCGTTGAGCACACTCATGGGGTAGAGGTAGCCCACGTGGCTGCCGAAGGAGCCGCTGATCCACTCGATGTCGCCGTCCTCGTCCACGCGTGCACGCTTGGTGTTGAGGTTGTACATGTTCTTGGACCAGTTCTCGATAGTCGAGTAGCGCAGATGCGCGCGTTTGCCCACAAACAGCTCGACAGCGCCGGCGTGGAGGTTGGCCACGTTGTACTTG
Source organism: uncultured Collinsella sp. (assembly GCA_900541475.1). Lineage (GTDB taxonomy): Bacteria > Actinomycetota > Coriobacteriia > Coriobacteriales > Coriobacteriaceae > Collinsella. The sequence continues at coordinate 15,518 of UQJV01000037.1, read as the reverse complement.
GGCGCGGAGCAGCCCTCAATAAAGTGCAGGTCGGCATCGTCCTCGACGATGATGAGTGTGTGCTCAAACTGGCCAGCGCCCTTGGCGTTGAGGCGGAAGTAGCTCTGCAGCGGAAAATCGAGCTTGGTGCCCTTGGGCACGTAGACAAACGAGCCACCCGACCACACGGCACCGTGCAGGGCCGCAAACTTGTGGTCGGTGGGTGGGATGAGCGTCATAAACTTCTCGTGGATGAGCGGCTCCCACTGCGGGTCGTGCAGGGCCTCCTCGATGCCGGAGTAGACGATGCCCATCTTGGACGCCGTGTCCTGCATGTTGTGGTAGACGAGCTCGGAGTCGTACTGCGCGCCGACGCCCGCCAGGTAGCTACGCTCGGCCTCGGGGATGCCCAAGCGCTCAAAGGTGCTCTTGATGTCGTCGGGCACCGACTCCCAGTCGTGCTTTTGGTCGGTGTTGGGCTTGACGTAGGTGACGATGTTGTCCATGTCCAGGCCCTCGATGGAGGGACCCCACGTCGGGTCGGGGAAGCGATTGAAAATATCGAGGGACTTTAAGCGCAGGTCGAGCATCCATTGCGGCTCGTCCTTCTTGGCGCTGATCTCGCGCACTATGTCGGGCGTGATGCCGGCATCGAGGCGCTCGAATCCCTCCTCGCCATAAGTGAAGTCGTAGAGGCTGCGGTCGATGTCCGCGACCTCGGTGCGGTTCTTGGTCATTGCGTCGCCCCTTTACGCCTGCTGCTCGGCAGCGGCGGCCTCGGCCTGGGCGCGCTGCTCGGCGGCCTCGCGCTCGAAGGTCTCAAAGCCGTTCTTGTCGATCCAGGGGATGAGCGAGGCGTCGTCCTCGCGCACGATGTGGCCCTTGACCATAACGTGGACGCGGTCGACATCCAGGTGTTCCAGGATGCGCGTGTTGTGCGTGATGATGAGCATGGAGCCGTCGCAGCTCTTGCGGTAGGCGTCCATGCCGTGGCTGACGGTGGACAGGGCATCGACGTCCAGGCCGGAGTCAGTCTCGTCCAGGATGGCGAGCTTGGGCTGCAGCAGCAGAAGCTGGAGCATCTCGACCTTCTTCTTCTCGCCGCCCGAGAAGCCCACGCCCAGCTCGCGGTTGAGGTAGGCGGTATCCATGTTGAGCTCGGCCGCGAGCTCCTTCACGCGACGGCGGAACTCCTTGCCCTTCATCTCCAGGCCGGGGCGGCCGGCGATGCTGGCGCGCAAAAAGCTCGACAGCGGCACGCCGGGGATCTCGACCGGGGCCTGGAAGCTCAGGAACAGGCCGGCGCGGGAACGCTTGTCGGTGGTGAGATCGGTGATGTCCTGGCCGTCAAAGACGATGCGGCCGTCGTTGACGGTATAGACGGGGTCGCCCATGACCAGGTGGCCGAGGGTGGACTTGCCGGCGCCGTTGGGTCCCATCAGCACGTGGGTCTCGCCGGCGGCGACGTTGAGGTTGACGTTGTGGAGGATGGTCTTCTCGTCCACGGAGGCGGTGAGACCTTCGATGGAAAGCAGCGGATTTGCGCTCATGCTGTCCCTCTCTGTATATGGTGTACTCATAGGTGTACTAAACCCTAGGAATCTTCTCGGAATAAAGTTACTATGGGTTCGGCGTTAGTCAAGGGAAAACCCGACTAATCCACTCGACTTTTTAGATGTGGGACATAATAATCAGGTTTGTTTGCCCCGCGTGCATAAGATTTGGGACAAATGCCCTTGGTGGTTTTGTTCCAGGAACAACGGGAGGGTAGGTATGCTCATTTCTTCTAAGGGCCGCTATGCCCTCCGACTGATGATCTATATCGCAGCGCTTGGTGACGCCGAGGGCAAGATTGCTCTGCGCGAGGTCGCCGACCGCGAGCATATCTCACAAAAGTATTTGGAGCAGCTGGTTCGTCCGCTTATGAAGGCGGGCCTGCTTAAGAGCGTACGCGGTAAGGGCGGCGGCTACATGATGGCTAAAGACCCGGCCGAGGTGCGCGCCGGCGACATCCTGCGTGCCGTCGAGGGCAGCACGGCTCCGGTGGCGTGCGACGGCATCGACAACAGCTGTACCCGCAGCGACCTTTGCTCGACCGTCAGGTTTTGGCGCGGTCTGGACGACGTGATCGAAAAGTACGTTGACGGCGTGACTCTGGCCGACCTGGCCACCGTCCCCGAGATCAACTTTGACATTAGGCTGTAGGGGTGCAAATGGCATCTCTCGACAAGGTGTACAAGCAAATCGAAGTTTTTGCTCGGGAATGTGACGCCGAGAAGGTCATGTTGTTTGGTTCTCGTGCTCGAGGCGACAACTTGCCCAAGAGCGATATTGACATCGCCGTAGCAGGTTGCCGGGATTTCGGCCGTTTCTCATATTTGATCGATGAGCGTCTTGATACTCTTTTAGATGTAGATGTCGTCAATCTCGACGAGTCCTTATCGCAGCAATTGCTCGATGAAATTGCCAGGGATGGTGTGATTCTGTATGAAAAAATATGAGAACTTTGCCAGCGCCTTGGCGAATCTTGAGGATGCGCCTAATCAGGATCTCAACAATGATTTTGTTCAGAGTGGATTGATTAATAAGTTCAATCTTCAATTTGAACTGAGCTGGAAGCTCCTTAAGCGTCTGCTCGAGTATGAGGGTGCCACGCTTGCTGCGTCGGGGTCTCCTCGTGCCATCTTGAAGGAGGCCTACCGATTCTACGACTTTATTGATGAGGCGGCCTGGTTAGATATGCTCAGAGATCGCAATACGAACGTCCATATCTATGACAATAAGCTCGCTCAAGATTTGATTCAGCGCATCTTGAACGTCTATATTCCCGCTTTCTGTCAGTTGAGAGACGGGCTGATGGAGCGTTACGGCGAGCTTTTGCTGGTGCCCGACGACCAGTTTGTTTAATTCCTTAAGATTTCGCGGAGGGCTGTTGCCGTTTACCGATGGGTTGTTGTGCAACAAACGGGGAGCTGTAATACTGAAATCATCTTTGCAAACTGCACTTTAACTACACCAATGCAGGGAGGATGTATGCAACCCAAGCATTCCGCGATTGTTGCGGGCCTGACGTTGGCGCTTTCGTTTGGCGCCGTTGCCGCACCCGCAACCGCTATAGCCGAGGAGCCCACGCCGGGTGTTGCCTCGGATGCCACCGATATCGATAAGGGCCTTTACACCCAGCAGTCCTTCTCGGGCGTGCTGAGGTCGGTTCAGGGTGTTTCGTTTGTCAACGTGACCGCCGAGATGAAGTACTTCACCAAATATGAGAGCCATAGCAACTATAACCAGGGTTTTTCGTATGGCGACGGTTATAACGCGCTGGGCTATTACCAGTTCGACCGCCGATGGTCGCTCATTCCGTTTATGAAGCAGGTCTACAACTACGATTCTGCTAAGTACGGCATGCTTAAGGCTGCGATCGATCGTGGCAGCGAGATTTCCAACGCGAACAACCCCATGTATGCGAACGGCCAGCTCACTGAGCTGGGCCGTATTGCGCAGGAGGCCTTCCAGGGTGCTTATAACACCGACCCTGCTGAGTTCTCGGCCCTGCAGGATGCCTATGCGTACAACTCGTACTATGCAGTGACCGAGGCATGGCTCAAGAGCGCTCTTGGCATTGACATCTCCGGCCGCGCCGACTGCGTCAAGGGTATGGTGTGGAGTATCACCAATATGTGCGGCACCGGTGGCTGCCAGGACTTTTTCCGCTGGGCAAACCTTTCTAACAGTATGACCGACCGCGAGTTTGTGACGGCGCTTTCCAACAGCGTGGTCAATAACGTGGCGACCAAGTATGCAAGCCAGCCCCAGTACCACGAGGGATGGAAGAATCGCTATAAGAACGAGCTCAAGGACTGCCTGGTCTACATTGCCGAGGACGAGGCCGCTGCGGCAACGCCTGTGGAGCCGGAGCCCGCGCCGGCGCCCGGTCCGAGCATAGCGCCCGCTGCTCCCGCCGCACCGACGCCTGGTATCGATGACGATGCGCGCGACGATGGTGATACGGATGTGCCCTCGAGTGATGTTGACGACGATGATACCGGCAATGGTGGAGCTGGGTCTGGCGGCACTGCTTCTGGCGATGTTTCGGGCGATTCGTCGACTTCTGGCTCCGATGGCGCTACGGATGGCACGACTTCTGGCTCTACCGATGCGGGTGCTTCCAACGGCGCTGGCGATTCCTCTACCGATGTGGGCTCCTCTAACGGTTCTGGCTCCGATGTCTCCGAGGAAGGTTCGAACGAGGGCTCCGATGCTGGCGATTCCTCGACGGAAAACAAGCCTTCTACCGGCGAGCAGCTTGGCTCTATGTTGGGCTCATCTTTGATGGCGGGCATTAACGGCGGCTCTTCTTCTGATGAGGGATCGTCTGAGCAGGGCTCCGGCTCTAATGCCAACGGTGCTGCTGATGCTTCAGCCGGTGCGGGTGCGAAGCAATCCGACGCTGATGCCCAGAAGGCCGGTGACAAGGGCGGTGCTACGACCACCGCGACGACCAAGACCTCGGGTGGCAATATGCCCAGGACGGGCGACCTCATCGTGATGGCGAGCCTTGCGAGCGCGAGCTTGGCCACGCTGGGTGCTACGTCTATCGTGAGCGGTAAACATAAGCTCGATCAGCAGAATAAGGCTGCTGATGAGGACGGTTCCGAGGAGTAGCTTCTCGCTTGCCGAATAACAATAAGAGTCGGGACGGGGCCCGGTGCGAATGCATCGGGCCCCGTTTTGTTGTGCAACGATTAGTTATGCCCCCCATCACACCCCATGTTGCTACCGTTGCCCGATATGTTTGCGTGCTGCATCAGTACGTGCGAGGCGGTCATTACAATTGGCATCGTGCTGCGATTTAGGGGGAACGTTTTGGTGTCTGAACAGGTAAATAATGGTTGTGCTGCCGACTTTGGTGTGCGTCTGATTGGCTGCGCCGGCGATGCAGTTTTGCCCATTGGTGTGCACGACTATGCGGAGGCTCTTGGTTGCTGCACACTGGTCGACAAGACTATGTTTATTGCCGATGTGCTGGATTGCGATGCGTCCGTTATGGTGTGCTGCCGACCCGAGGGTTTTGGCAAGAGCATGAACTTGTCGATGCTCAAGGCTTTTCTGGAGCGTCCCGTGGTCGGTCGCGCCGGTCGGATCTCGTTTGCCGATGCTCAGATTTGGGATGCGGACGGCGGGCGCTATAGGAACGAGTACGCTTGCTATCCGGTGATATCGCTGGACTTTTCTGACGCTGTGAGACGTGGCACCGCTGTTGCCGACGTCGTGCGCGATGCTCTTTCGGACGAGTGCGCTCGCCTGCTGGCACTCTTGGAAGCCCCGGATTTAGCTCGAGATAAGGTGCGTCACATCGAACGCGTTGCGCGTGGTGTGGCGAGCGAGGCCGAGGTTGACTCGGTGCTTGGTCTGCTCATTGAACTACTGGAGATGGCCTGCGATGAGCAGGTTGTATTGCTCGTTGATGGGTACGATGCGGCGTGGTTGGACCGTTCGAACGCGAGGGGCGCTTCCGGCGCCGGTCCGGCGGAGCTGCTCGACCGTGTGCTGTTCGACGCCATTGTCGCCGCGGGCCATTCGCTACGCTTGGTTTGTCTGATGGGGGAGCGTCCCGGTCCTGCCGAGGCGGCACTTTCTTCGCGCAGCTGTTCGTATTGTCTGTCGACGCCGCTTTCGACGTGGTGCGACCGTTGGCTCGGCTTTTCGGATGCCGAGGTTGAGGCTCTGTTGAGTCATGCTGGACGCGAAGAATACCTGGATGATGCGCGTGAATGGCTCGAGGGGTATCGGTTTGGCGGGGCCTATTGCTCAAGTCCGGCACGTGTGATCGGTTTTCTGGACCGAGGCTGCACGGCGCCTGTGCGAGCCGATCTGTATGGGTATGCCGATTGCCTGAGTAAGGTAGTTGCCGGGTGGAATCTCGACCGCCTTTCGGTCTTGTTCGATTTGCTCGAGCCCCATGCGAGCGTTGAGGTCCCGTTTTGTTTGGGCGCTGCGGGGCCAGAGGCCTCGTCTGATGATGGCCTGTGGGCGGCGCTGTATCTGTCCGGTTTCCTGACGACGGATATGATTGAGGAGCCGGAGCATGGCGGTCGTCTCCGTGCGCTGCGGTTGCCCAATAACGAGCTTCGCCAGGCCTTGCGGCTGGTGATTATTGAGTGGTTTGAGTGTGCTGCCGAGGACGTTCGAGACGTCGATGCGTTTCGAGGCGGGTTGTGCCGTGGGGACGAGGGCGCGGTGAGACAGGCGCTAGACCGCATCCTGGGAGATGCGGGAATCGGTGCGACCGACCCAGATGCGCCGTTGCCATATCACTTGCTCTTGCAGGGGCTCTGCTTTGGATTGCCGGGCTATGCCAATCCTGCCTCGAGGCGAAAGTGCGGCGCGGATCGCTGGGACATTCAGGTTTTTCCTACGGGCTCTGTGCTTGACGTGGCAGACACGATCGGCATGCTCGACGAGCGTCCGCTGATAACGATCAACATGATGTATGACCCCGGTGTGGACGAGCTGGGCCTGGAGCTGCTGGCCGTTCAGGCACTGCTCGACATAGAGCGCGACGGCATCGACAAGATTCGCGTACCGCGACCCGGTGTGGGTCGCATGCGCTGGGGGTTTGGGTTTGATGGGCGTCGTGTGGCTGCGGTGTGCCAACGGCTGTAGGGGGCGTATGAGCAGTTTTTTAGCGGCTAATATCGCTGTGCTAGGATTAAACAGTTCTGATTTGCGTTCCCAAAGGGGTTTAAGTGCCGAGCAGTTTGCATTCTGATGAGCGTATAGAGGTCTCAGTTATTGTCCCGTGTTTTAATACGGCACAGTATCTCGATCAGTGCCTGACGAGCATCGAGGCCGATGACCTTGCATCGCTTGAGGTCATTGTCCTTAATGATGGCTCGACTGATAACTCGTTGGAAATCATGAGGCGTCACGAGAAAAAAGATTCCCGAATTTGTGTTATTGATAAGCCGAACCAGGGGTATGGCGCTACGGTCAATCGTGGTATTGAGGAGTCTCGAGGTGCATACATTGCCATCGTCGAGCCCGACGATTATCTTAAGCCAGGTATGTATACAAGGCTGATGGACCTTGCCCATGCATTTGGAGAGCCGGATGTTGTTAAGTCGGCATATTGGCGTGTGTGTATGCCCGGTACTCCACAGGAGAGCGTGTGCCACTGCGCCTATTACAAGCGAATTAATACAAAGAAGCAGCCGTTTACGTTGCGGGATAATCCTCGCCTGATCCAGCATCACCCTTCCATTTGGAGCGCGATTTACAAGCGTTCGTTTTTGGATGAGTTTGGCATTCGCTTTAAAGAGGTGCCCGGTGCCGGATGGGTGGACAATCCCTTCTTGATTCAAACGCTTGCTCAGGCTCGCTCGATTGCGTATACCGATGATTCGTTTTATTGCTACCGCGAAGATCTTCCTACGTCGTCTTCGGCTAAAAAAGCAAGCGATCTCCCTATTGTTCGTTGGAATGATATGGCCGATATCGTTGATGAACTTAATATTTCCGACAAGGGGATTCTCGAGTCTTTCTATACCATCGGTTTTAGGTATGTTGGCGGACTTGTTGAACAGGGGGCCTTTGAGGATCCGGCACTCAAGGCTCGTTGTGCGACATTGTTTAAGCGCATGGACCCGGAGATCGTCTCGGGAATGTCGCACATCAGTGGCGCATTTAAGCAGACATACTCTCAGCTCACCGGTGTAGTTGTTTCGGCCAATAAAGCGGCATATGTTGCTTATCTTGCCTCGGAGTTCGTCTATTCGTTGCGCACTAATGGTTTTGGGTTCGCTTTCTCGCGTATCGGCTTGTTTGGCAATCGTCGAGCCGCCGAAAAAGGGGAGCGCCGCGATAAAACGAGTGCCTAGCAAAGCCGTGAGAGTGGATTAGTGATATGACAGACAAGAAGCGAATTGCCATTTATACGCAAGATGCCAAGCTTGGCAATGAGGTCAAGGGCGCAACGCGCTATGTCTATCTTGCAACGTTGCTGCATGAACATGGCTATGATGTCGATTTTATTACTTCGGGATTTCAGCATTGGGAAAAGCGTCAACGTGACGTTGAACACTTTGATGCTGGGACTGATGCTTATAGAATTCGGTTTATTGAGGAGCCGTTTTACCCTAAGAATATGTGCCCCCAGCGTATTTGGGCGCATCATGTCGTTGCCAAGCGAGTGTCGGAGTATTTCGATGAGCACCATGACTACGATTTAATTTATTGCCAGATTCCGCCCAATGATGTGGCTAGGGAGATTGGCAAGGCGGCCCATAAGTTTAATATTCCATTTGTGGTCGATGTTAATGATCTTTGGCCCGAGGCATTTCGTGTTGCACTCGACGTCCCTGTTCTTTCCGATGTCCTTTTCGCGCCGTTTTATCGACAGGCAAGGGCTGTGTATCAAATGGCTGATGCCGTTGTGGGCACTTCGGATGAGTATCGCGAGCGCGGTTTGCGAGATGCCCGCGCTGGCATTCCGAGCGAAACCGTTTATGTCGGCAACCAGCTGTGTGAGTTTGACGCCGGCATTGCTGCGCATGCTTCGAAGATTGATAAGCCCACTGGTGACATTTGGGTTTCCTATGCAGGTACGCTAAGCGCGTGCTATGACCTGGAGACGCTGGTTAAGGCCATGGCACTGGTGCAGAAAACTCACCCTGAGGCTAAACTGCAAATCTTGGGTGATGGCTCAGAGCGCGACAATCTTAAGGCCGCAGCGCATTCTTACGGTGCCGAGGTCGTGTTCCATGGCTATTTGCCGTATGACCAAATGGCTGCTTGGCTGTCCAAGAGCGACATTACAATCAACTCGCTGGTGGAAAAGGCCGCCCAGAGCATCGTGACCAAGATCGGGGACTATTTGGCCGCCGGGAAGCCTATGGTGAATACGTCATGCAGCAAGGAGTTTAGGGCAAAAGTTGAGGCTGATGGTTTTGGTGTAAACGTGAAGCCCGGAGATGTCGAGGGAATGGCCAGCGTCCTTATTGACCTTATTGAAGATCCGCGGCTTCGTGCACAGATGGGGGAGAGGGCACGCGCCATCGCGGAGGAGCAGTTCGATCGTCCGCATTCGTATCTCAAGACGGTGCGGTTGATTGAGGAGTTTATTGGCTAGGACTTCCGGAGAGGCATAATGTTTGAGCCGCGAAATATCTTGGTAACCGGCGGCTGCGGGTTTTGTGGCTCTGCATTTGTCCGCTATGTGGTGAGCAATACCACGGATCTTCACATAACAGTGTTAGACAAACTGACCTATGCCGCGAATTCAGATGCCATTGCTGACTTGCCGGATGGTAGGGTGGAGCTTGTTGTTGGCGACATTTGCGATTCGGATCTGCTTGATCGAGTCGTTCCCGGGCACGATGCAATTATTCACTATGCTGCGGAGTCCCATAATGACAATTCGATTGTCGATCCTAGCCCGTTTATTAAAACGAATGTCGAGGGCACATACCAACTCCTGGAAGCTGCTCGTAGACACCATGTCAGGTTTCATCACATTTCGACTGATGAAGTGTTTGGAGACCTGGCGCTTGATGACCCTGTCAAATTTACTGAGGGTTTTCCCTATCGACCGAGTAGTCCCTATTCAAGCTCCAAGGCGGCATCTGACATGCTTGTGAGGGCTTGGATTCGTACCTATGGTCTGCAGGCAACAATTTCTAATAGCTGTAATAACTATGGTCCATATCAGCACCCGGAGAAGTTCATTCCGCATTCGATTGCATGCGTCCGGGGCGGGGAGCGTCCTAAATTGTACGGGGACGGTCTGAACGTACGCGATTGGATTCATGTCGATGACCACGCTCGTGCTGTTTGGCTCATTTTGACCAAAGGGAAGATCGGGGAGACCTATCTTGTCGGAGCCAATTGCGAACGCAGCAATCTCGAAGTTCTCAAGCTCATTCTTAAAGCAATGGGCAAAGACGAAGACTTTATTGATTGGGTTAAGGACCGTCCCGGCCATGATCGACGGTACGCCATAGACGCTAGCAAGCTCCGCCGCGAGCTTGGTTGGGCGCCGATCCATGGTGACTTTGCGGCAGAGATTTCGCGATTGTGCCATAGCAACATGCTTTTAACCTGATTAGCCTTTCGGGGTTAAGCCGCTGCTGCTCACGAATCTCTCGACGATGGAGCGCGCTTCTTGGCATAGAGTGTAAGCAACCGTATGAAAGGGGACAGACATGAGCAAACGAAAAGCTATGTTTGCTTCGGTGTTTATCGTGCTTCTGTTGGGAATTTGCCTCGTTCCCGCATTTGCTGAAGACAACGTGGCTACCGGTCAAGATACAAATGCCTCCATGGCTGCAGACCAGTTGAACGAGTCCGAGCTCGTTACCAACGAAGCTGTGTCCGTGGACAGCACGTCCGATTCGAATGTCTCGGATTCGACTGATGCTGTGAAGCCGGAAAAGCCCAAGTCTGTCCATGATCTTGCTTCCGAGCATGTTGCCGATCTTGCAGACGGACTGTATACCTTTGGCTCTTCTGCTAACAGTGGATTTGTACTCGACGTTCCTGGCGGTACGGCGTCTGCTGGTAGAAAGCTCCAACTGTACAGTGGAAACAAGACGAATGCTCAGGTCTGGCGTGTGTCTCACGATCAGAATGGCTTCGTTATCATTGCTTCTGTCAAGGGTTGCACGCTTGATGTCTCGGGCGGTAACGCGAGCAATAGAAATCCCGTTCAGCTTTGGTCCGATAACGGCACCCTTGCGCAGCGCTGGGTCGCAATTAAGGAAACCGATGGCAACTACACCTTTGTTTCGGCGCCAACCAGTCGTTTGCCATTGACGTGGCAGGTGGAGCTGCCGCAAATGGCTCTGCCGTGCAGTTGTATGAGGCAAACGGCACGGCCGCTCAGCGATGGGTGCTAACGCCTGCCAAAACTGAGCAGCAGCAACTCGACGATCGTGCAGCGGCGCATATCGCCGACCTTCCTGATGGAACATATGCTATGTTGGCCTCGAATGGTTCGTTTGCGCTGATCGCAGGCGGCGGATCGCTGTCTTTTGACAAGTTCGGATATTCAGGTGTCCAAACGTTCGATGTTTCGACAACGGAGGATGGGTATCGCACCATTGCGATTCATGGTGCTGGGGCGGTTCTGGATGCGGCGGGCGGCAATGACGCCAACGGCACGAAGCTACAGACCTATGCCGCCAATGGAACCAAGGCTCAAAAGTGGATCATCGAGAAAGATGGCGATCGCTTTCGTATTGTGTCGGCTCTAAACGGGCAAAAGGTCGCAGACATCCCCGGCGGCTCTATAGCATCTGGTGCCGGACTTCAACTGTATGGTGCAAATGGAACGGCTGCCCAATCCTTCTACTTTGTGGACCCGACGGCCGTGCGTTTTGAGCTCGATAAGCTCGCCTCCGACAACCGAGATGTTGTCGAAGACGGGGACTATGCAATTACTGCCGGTCCAGATTTGTCTCGTATGGTTCTCGATGTTGCTGGTGGTTCTACTTCTAGCGGTGCAAACGTGCAGATCTATCGATCGAACACGACTGCCGCTCAGCGTTGGCATGTTTCGCATGACGATGACGGCTACCTCACGATAACGAATGTAAAGTCTGGCAAAGTACTTGATGTTTCCGCGGGTTCAACTTCTCTGGGAGCGAACGTCCAGCAATACACGCCTTGCGGTGACGTGAACTATGCGCAAAAGTGGATTGCGGTACCGAATGGCGATGGAAGCGTTCGACTTCTTTCTGCTGTTTGGCAACAGCGCACGCTTGACGTTGCTGGTGGCTCTCTGAACTCTCAGACAAACGTGCAGCTATATGCTTCGAATGGAACTGCCGCGCAGCGCTTCACTTTTATTGCCGCAAGCCCCGCGACAGTTGACCCGTGCGATGACATTTTGAAAGACAAGGGTTGGTGCGTAATTTCGCCCTCCGCAAATGGCGCTGTTGCCTTTGACGTTGCCGGTGGATCATTGAACAACGGGGGCAACGTTCAGACATATTCCTGCAATGGCACGCTGTCCCAGCTATTTAAGGCCGAGTACCGAGACGGTTATTATGTTCTGCGTAATGCCGGCTCCGGTAAGGTGCTCGATGTTGCAGCGGGCGACGTTGTCCCCGGGACGAATGTCCAGCAGTGGGATGAAAGTCCCAACGACAACCAGCTTTTCAGCGTTATTGCCAATGAAGACGGAAGCTATTCGTTCATCAATAAAGGCACAGGGCTCATGCTTGCTGTGTCCGGTTCAAATCTGGTTGCTGCCACGCAGGGAGATTCCGTTCAGACGTCGTTTGTTTTTGCCGAGCAAGAAGACTTGTTGAGCGAAGGCCTTTATGAAATCTATCCGTCTGCAAATTCCTCCTGTGTGCTTGATGTCGCGAGCGCATCTGCTGACTCCGGCGCCAACGTTCAGCTCTATGCCAACAATGGTTCCTTCGCCCAAAAATGGCTGCTTAAAAAGGTGGATGGAGCGAAGAATACCTATACGTTTGAATCTGTTTGCTCAACTAACAGACTTGCTGTTTCCGGTACCAATGTTTGCACGATGGCACCGGCAGATGTGAAGGCGCAGCAATGGGTGGCGCGAATCGATAACAATGGTATTGAGTTTGTGTCTGCGGATGACCAAGACCTTTCGCTTGATGTGAAGAGCGGTAATTTTGCATCGACTTCCAATATTCAAGTCCACTCCTCCAATGGCTCCGCTGCGCAGAGATTCCGCCTGCGCGCTACTTCGGAAACCATCGACAATGGCACGTATTTCATCCGAATGGCTTCTCAAGCGGGTTCGGTCTTAGATGTTTCTGGCGGATCGTACTCGGACGGTGCAAACGTTCAGATTTGGCAGAACAACGATTCGGGTGCTCAAAAATGGAACTTCTCTCGTAACGGCGATGGCTCTTACAACATCGTAAATGCCGCTAGCGGCAAGGCTCTTGACGTTAAAGATGCGGCTGCATCTTCTGGAACCAATATCCAACAATGGTCTAGGAATGGCAGTGCTGCTCAGCGTTGGTATATCGATTATGTACCCGGTGGATTTAAGCTGTCTTCTGCTCTGAATGGAGCGTTCGTTATCGATGTATCTGGAGGCAACAGCGCGAATGGAACGAACGTTGCTCTGCACGCAAGTAACGATTCAAGGGCGCAGCGGTTTACTTTCAGAGCAACTACGTACGTGCGGCCGCTGCCTGCCGATCAGCAGGCAATGTGTAACCGTGCACAGTGGTATAACAGCAATACGGAATGGTTGATTTTGACTGATACCGTTGGGTGCCGGACGGGTATTTTTAGGGGCTCTCGTGGTAATTGGAGACTCTGGTCCTTCTGGCAGTGTGCTCCAGGCAAAAATTGGTCACCAACGGTGTTGGGTGAGTTCTCTGTTTACGGAAAGGGCATTTCGTTTGGACACGGATATACCTGCTGGTACTACACGCAGTTTTATGGAGACTATTTATTCCATTCGCAGCCTTGTTATACGGGAACGTTTAATGTGAAGGATCACACAATGGGACAGCGCGCGTCGGCTGGGTGCATTAGGCTTACTATCGATCACGCTAAATGGATCTATGACAACATCCCCTACGGAACCAAAGTGGTTAATTACTAATCCTTGTCATGGGCGGCTTGCAGTTTGTGAGCCGCCTTTTTGGCTCAAATAGTTGCATGCCGTGCTAAACAGCGATTAAATGAACCAAGAATGTATAATAACGGTATTTTTATGCCGGTAAGTGTCAGCAGTATGCAGCGCGGCGACGTTATCTATTGCCGCGGGCACATCGCTATCTATTTGGGGGATGGACGCATGATTGACTCCTGGCCGCATCAGGGTGTCGGTATCCATGGTGTTTACGAGCGCGGCAATCCCATTGGTGCTGCACGCCCGTTCGTATAATTCGATTTCGTTAATCGAGGTTCATTAGAGATGAAAAAATCAGTTCTGTTCGTGCCGTTTATTCCTGCGTGCTTCGCGGTCGCTGCCTTGTGTTCTCCCATTCAGGCTTATTCAATTGAGCCGGCTACTCCGAATGATGAGGCTCTATTTTCTTCGGTAGTGTCTACTGATGATGATTCGATCGAAGCCGATGGTGCTTTTGGAAAGGATTCCTTGGGGTCTACAGGAGATGCTGGTGATATCACTCCTGACGATGCACAGACTCCTGCCGCGGGTGATGATGAGGCTGACACTTCTTCTCCTGCCCCGGATGTTCCTGCTGAGCCTTCTGCCCTGCCTTCGAATCCGCAGATTTCCGACTTTCCTGCAGCGGATATCGATGAGGGCGTCTATGAGATCTCTAACGCCGGCTCTAATAGGGTCCTGGATGTCTCGGGCGGCTCATGCGATAACCGCGCCAACGTCCAGCAGTATGGTCAAAACGGTACGCCCGCCCAGCGCTGGAGAATCGAAAAGTTTAATGGGCATTATTTGCTCGTAAATGTCGCGAGTGGCAAGGCGCTCGACGTGTCCGGCGGTAACGGCGCAAATGGTACGAATGTCCAGCAATATGCCCTCAATCACACGAATGCGCAGCTTTGGGATTTTATTGCCCGTCAAGATGGCGGCTATTTTATTAAGTCCTGCCTTGGCGACTATGTGCTCGATATTTCTGGCGGCAGCGTTGCCAATGGGGGAAACGCACAGGTTTATAGCTGGAATGCCACGAATGCTCAGGTTTGGAATCTCGTTAAGATCGCTCAGACTATCGATGACGGATTGTATCGACTTGGCTCCATGCTCAACGGCGGTCAAGTTGTCGATGTCGCCGGAGGCTCTTTGAGTGATTCGGCGTAAGCTCAACTTTACGGTTCTAACGATACGCTTGCCCAGTATTGGACGTTTACGTATAACAAGTCGACGGGATACTACACAGTTCGCTCTGCGGTGTCGGGTAAGGTTCTTGATTGTCGCGGTGGCGGCGTTTCTAATGGAACCGCGGTGCAGCAGTATGCCGAAAACGGCACAACTGCCCAATGGTGGCGCGTCGTTGTGAATTCCGACGGTAGCGTGTCTCTTATTTCTGCCAAGAGTGGTTTAGCGCTTGATGTGCCGGGTGGCAATTCTGGTAACTGCAGCAAATTGCAGCTTTATTCTGCAAATGGCACAAACTCGCAAAAATGGATGCTTTCGGTTCCGACCGTATTTGTGCGTGACGGACTGTACGAGATTTACTCTCGCGTGGACGGTAACCGTCTTATCGATGTCTCTGGTGGATCGAAAGCGGACGACGCTAAATTGCAGGTTTGGAATCGTAACGGCACTTTGGCACAGAAATGGTCGGTTAGTGTATGCGACGATGGGTCCGTCCTTATCAAGGGCGCAAATTCGGGCAAGTACCTTTCGCAAAGCAACGGCAAGCTGATGAGTGTTAAGGAGGCGGCGGAAGGTTCCCACTGGATTCCGCGCGTGTCTCCAATGGGCGGTCTTGTTCTTGTGAATGCGGTCTCGGGTGCTGTGATTGATTTGACCGGTGGCAATGCCGCTGCAGGCACCGCGGGTGACGCATAATTTCTTTCGCAAATTGACAACCGCATAGCGGAACACGGCCCGC
>UQJV01000036.1 GCA_900541475.1 uncultured Collinsella sp. | reverse complement strand
CTGGCGGGTTTGCAGCGTCGACTGGTTACGCGGTTTGGTAAAACCGCGTAACTCCTACGGACGCTGGCCCATGCCACCCTCGAGAGTGACAGTCTCGCCGTTCATGTACTTAAAGTCGGGGCCGCAGAGCTGAACGACCACGCGACCGATCTCCTTCTCGACGTCGCCGTAGTGGCCTGCCGGCGGCATGTGGACGTTGGCCTTAAACGCCTCGGGATAGGCATCCTGGAAGTTCTCGAGCGCAGCGGTCCAAGCAAGCGGGCAAACGATGTTGACGTTGATGCCGTCCTTGCCCCACTCGTTGGCGGCAACGCGAGTCAGACCGCGGATGCCCTCCTTGGCAGCGGCATAGCTGCACTGGCCGTAGTTGCCAAACAGGCCGGCGCCCGAGGCAAAGTTGACCACGGAGCCCTTGGTCTCCTTCAGGTGCGGATAGGCCTTCTGCATGTACAGATAGGTGGCATACAGACCGGAATAAATGGCCAGGTTAAACTGATCCATGGTGTGGTCGGCGATGGTAACACCCGAGGCGCTGGCCTGAGCGTTGTTGACGACGGCGTCGATGCGGCCGAACTCCTCAATCGCCTTGTCGATAACGTTCTGGACGACGGCCTCGTTGTCCTGACCAGCCGAGACATCGGCCTGAACAGGCAGAACCTTGATGCCGTACTCGGCCTCGAGGGACTCCTTGGCAGCCTCGAGCTTGGCAACGTTGCGGCCGGTAATGACGAGGTTTGCGCCCTCCTTGGCAAAAGCGATATCGATGCCGTAGCCGATGGAGCCAGCGGAGCCGTCCTTAAGCGTGGCCTTGCCGCCGCCGGTGACGATTACGGTCTTACCAGTGAAAAGTCCCATACGAAGTCCTTTCAAATCGCGACGGGCCCACCCGCCGACTGCGCGCATCCAACTTCACGCGCCAAAAGCTGACATGCAACTTTAGCGGGTTCAAGTGAAAAATAAAGACCGCAGCAGGCGAACGGCGCAACGTCTTTCGGCGAAGGGAATGTCAAGCGCAAACCAAATAAAGAGGCCGATTTTTTGTTATCCACGCGAGCCATCGAACACGTTTTGAAACTTTGCTGCGGCACGCGGGATGTCGGCGCGAGACTTTATCATAGGGTGACAAACAACGATGAGGAGCACATGCCTATGACAGACGAGCTGGACCCCCAGACTCAAAAGCATATTGATGATTCAGCAGACGTCGCCGCAGATACTGACGCTGCGATCTGCAATGATACCGACGTCGACGACGCCACTCTGGATAACGGCGCTGCGACGGAAATCCCTGCGGCCGAAGATGCCGGCGAGCAAAACGACGATCCGGCCGCTCAGGACGACGCCCCCGAAAAGGACGCCGCCCCGCAAGCAGAAGGACCCATCGAGGTATCTTCGGAAGAAGAGCTCGATGCCGTCATGGACTCCATGATGGATGCCGTCGAAGCGATGAAAGACGCCGTGGCCGACGCCGATATTGATGCCGAGGAAGAGGAGGCCGCCGAGGCCGCCTCGACCTTCGTGCCCGGCGAGACCCCCGTTGCCGACCAAGGCAGCACCCTGCCCTCGTTCCTGCAGCTTGAGCACCCCACCATTGGCGCGGACGCCGTCGACCCGCATGCAGCGGGCTTTTCCGTGATCGAGGGCGGCACCGGCAATATCACCGCGCCGCAAACTACCGAAGTGGACGCTGCCGACACCGGTCGCCCAATCGCCCCGCACGCCCCCGCCGCGAGCCGCGATCTGGGAACTACCGTCTCGAACACTGCGAACGCCGTGGGCGCCTTTATCGCGCAGGGAGCCTCGGCCATGCGCGAGATGATCGCCGCGAAAAAGGCACTCGCCGATGCACGCGATCACCTGGCAGAGTTGGAGCAGCGCATCGCCGATCAAGGCGAAGAGCTCGAGACGCGCCAGGACATCGCAGGCCGCTACGGCCAAATCGTCGCCGAGCAACGCCAGACTATCGAAACGGCACAAAAGGCCGCCGCGGCAGCAGAAATCGGCCGCGACACCCATGCTGCCAAGGCAACAGAGCTCAAGGCGCAGCTCGAGCAAATAAAAGAAGAGGACGATGCCACCGAGCGGCGTCTCAAAGCCGCACTCGATGCCGTAGAGGCGCGCGAAGCCAGCTCGCGCGAGACCGGTAACCGCCTCGTTCGACGCCTCGAGGATTCCAAGCGCATCCGCGACAAGGTGCAGGCCGAGCGCGATGCCGGCGTTGCCGCAGCGCAGCAAACCGTCGACGCCACGCGCGCTCAACTCGAAACGCTGCGCCACGAGTATGCCGAGCTGCAGCGCAATCCTTCGGCAAATCCCGCCAATTACACGGTGCGCACCAGCGAGCTTTCGATGCAGATCTCCGACACGGCCGATGCCCTGCGCAAAGCCGAGGAAGATGTCCCGCACATCACCGCCGATCTTGAGCACTCGCTCGCGGCCGCCGAGCACGCCGTCGAGCAGGCGCAAGCCCCCATCGCCGACGCCAAGCGCGCCCATCAGGCCGTGACGGCCGAGGCCGATGCCGCACGCGATGATCTGCAGACCGCAAAAACCGCCGCCGCAACGCGCCAGCGCGAACTGCGCGAGAAGATCGCCGCCGAGGACAAGGCACGTCGAGAGCAGGAGCAGGCCATCACCGATGCCCAGGCGGACGTCGCGCATGCGCAGTCGATCATCGAGCAGGCGACCGAGGTGCATGACCATCCCGAGATCACCGAATCGCTCGCAGGCTCTCTGGCCCGCGATAAGGCCGAGTACGCCGAAACCGAGCGCGAAGTGGCCCAACTCGAAGCCGCCGAGGACGACGTGCGCGAGCGCACCCGCGACTCACGCATCAAATTCACCGGCGCCATCGTCTGCATAGTCGCCGTAGTCCTCGCGATCGTCCTCATCTGGCTGTTCGCGAGCAAGTAAACCAGCTGCCAAAAAAACGCTCAACGCAGTTGCGGTGAGATAGTTCTTGAATTGGCCTTTTTGATGGCTAAACAGGAACTATCTCACCGCAACTTATTAGATTGATGCAAGGTAGTCATTGGGGACGTTCTTAAACGACTAGTCATAGGGGACACGCTTGCGGCGCTTGGCACTTGGGGACACCTCCTATGTCAAGAGGTTGGTGCAGTGGGGACAGGTTACTTTGCACTAAGTTGGTGCAGATTAACCTGTCCCCTTTGCACCAGGATGCAATCTGCTTGCTGGCAGTACCAGATCTTTGGTACTCTCCAAACCCCTTGGCCAAAAAATGCCAAATATGAGTACTGTTGCTAGCCTAGTAACATATCGGTCTAGCGAGATAATAGACATAATGATAAATATGTTCATTAACGTTGGTGCACAGAAGCCCGCTAACGGGCGTTTTATTAATTTGAAGGCGTATAGAGGCCGTAAAGAGGTCATTTGAGGCTGTTTTGGCTGCTACTAAAAATGTAACAGTACTCATATTTGACCTTTTTTGGCCACAGGGTCCGGAAGGGGCTGTTAATCGGGCCGCAAGAGAGGTAATTCGAGTGCCGTGGACGAAAAACGGGGGCGCAGGTTATCCTGCGCCCCCGTTCTTGGACGTGACTAGTCGCTTGCCGCCGAATCTACGCCGCTTCGTCGAACTGCGAGTTGTACAGATCGGCGTAGAAGCCGCCCTGGGCGAGCAGCTCGTCGTGTGTGCCCTTCTCGACGATGTCGCCGTCGCGGATCACCAAGATCACGTCGGCGTTGCGGATCGTGGACAGGCGGTGCGCGATGACAAAGCTCGTGCGGCCCTGCATCAGCGCATCCATGGCACGCTGAATGAGTTCCTCGGTACGGGTATCGACGTTGGAAGTTGCCTCGTCCAAAATCAGCGCCGGGCGGTCGGCCAAAATGGCGCGGGCGATGGTCACGAGCTGGCGCTGACCCTGCGACAGGTTAGTGCCCTCCTCGTTAATCATAAAGTCGTAACCGCCGGCGAGTGTATGGATAAAGTGGTCGCAGCGTGCGGCGCGTGCTGCGGCTTCGACCTCGGCATCGCTCGCGTCGGGGCGTCCGTAACGGATGTTCTCGCGGATAGTGCCGTTAAACAGCCAGGTATCCTGCAGCACCATGGCAAACTCGCCGCGCAGCGCCGCGCGGTCCCAGTCGCGCACGTCGACACCCTCGACGCGCAGCGAACCGCCGTCCACGTCGTAAAAGCGCTGCAGCAGCTTGATGAGCGTGGTCTTGCCGGCGCCGGTGGGCCCGACGATGGCGATGGTCTGGCCGGGCTGCGCCTCGCAGCTAAAGTCGTGGATGATGGTCTTGTCGGGCGTGTAGCCAAACTTGACATGGTCAAACTCCACGTGGCCGGGGCGCTTTTCGGGAATCTGCGCGTTGGCCTTCTGCTCCTCCTCGGGCGCGGCTAGGAACTCAAAGACGCGCTCGGTGGCGGCTGCCATCGACTGCATCGTGTTGCTCACGTTGCCCAGCTGCTGCACCGGCTGCGTAAAGTTGCGCACGTACTGGATAAAGCTCTGGATGTCGCCGGGCGTGGCATTGCCGGTCAGCGCGAGCTGCGCGCCCACCACGACGACGCCCACGTAGCCCATGTTGCCCACCAGGCTCATAAGCGGCATCATCAGGCCCGACAGGAATTGCGAACGCCAGCCGCTAATAAAGAGGCGGTCGTTTTGACGGTCGAACTCCTCGATCGAGGCCTCGGCGCGGTCGAACACCTGAATGACGTTCTGGCCGGCAAAGTCCTCCTCGATAATGCCGTTGACGGTGCCCAGGACCTGCTGCTGCTCGCGGAAGTACGGCTGCGAGAAGTGAATCATTACGGTCAGGATAATCGCGGCTGCCGGCAGCGTGAGCACGGTGACGCCGGTGAGCGGCAGACTGATCGACAGCATCATGACGAGTACGCCGATAATCTGCGTTACCGACGTGATGAGCTGCGTCACGCTTTGGTTGAGCGACTGGCCGAGCGTATCGACGTCGTTGGTGATGCGGCTGAGCACGTCGCCCTTGCTGTGGCCGTTGAAGTAGCTCATCGGAACGACAGCGATCTTGGCGGCGATCTCCTTGCGCATGCGGTAGCAAATCTTTTGCGTGACGCCGGTCATAAGCCAGCCTTGGATGAGGCTGCAAATAGAGCTTGCCAGATACAGGCAGAGCAAAAAGCCAAGCGTCTTGGCGATCCAGGCAAAGTCAACGTCGCCGGTACCGTTTACCTTGGCAACCAGGCCCTCGAACAGCTTGGTCGTAACCTGGCCAAGTACTTTGGGCCCCACAATGTTAAAGATGACCGAGCACACGGCAAAGGCGACGGCGGCAAACACGGCAATCTTGTGCTGGCCGATATAGCCGAGCAGCTGCCTCATGGTGCCCTTAAAGTCCTTGGCCTTTTCGCCGCGACGCATGCCGCCCATGCGGCCCATGGGACCACGCTGGCGGGTGGGCTTGGGAATCTGAGTCTTGGTCTCGTCTGCCATTAGCGCTCGCCTCCTTCCATGACGGCTGCAATTTCTTCTTGGGTAAGCCCCAGCTCCTCGGCGGAAAGCTGCGACTGTGCGATCTCCAGGTACGCCGGGCAGCTGCGCAGCAGCTCCTCGTGCGTGCCGGTGCCCACCACGTGGCCGTCGTCGAGCACGATGATTTGATCGGCGTGCATGATGGTCGCGATGCGCTGGGCCACGACCACGAGTGCGGCGTCGGTAACGTTTTTGGCCAGCTCTTCGCGCAGGCGCGCGTCGGTCTTGTAGTCGAGGGCGCTAAACGAGTCATCGAACACCACAACCTCGGGCTTTTTTGCCAAGGCGCGGGCGATGGCCAGACGCTGGCGCTGACCGCCCGAGACATTGGAACCGCCCTGGCTGATGGGGGAGTTGTAGCCGCCCTCGCGCTCGGCGATAAAGTCCTCGGCCTGTGCGATGCGTGCCGCCCGGTGCATGTCCTCGTCGCTCACCATGTCGCCGGCAAACTTGAGGTTGCTCTCGACGGTGCCCGAGAACAGACGCCCCTGCTGCGGGATGTATCCAATGCGGCCGCGCAGCTCGGAAAGGGTCATGTCGCGCACGTCGATGCCGTCGAGCGAAATGCTGCCGCCCGTGACGTCGTATAAGCGCGGGATCAGCTGCACGAGCGTAGATTTGCCCGAGCCCGTGGAGCCAATGATGCCGAGCATCTGACCGGCATGCGTGGTGAAGTTCACGCCGCTGATGACATCGGCGCGGGCATCGGGATACTGGAAGCTCACGTCGCGGAAGCACAGCTCACCGCGCGGCGCGCTGGTCGCAGGCAGTTTGGGCGAGGCAGGGTCGTTGATGCTCGTGGGACAAGTGATGACCTCTTCTACGCGCTCGGCTGCGACCTCGGCGCGGGGCAGGATGACCGAAACCATGGTGAGGATCATAAACGCCATGACGATCTGCATGGTGTAGGAGATAAACGCCATCATGTTGCCGACCTGCATCACGCCGTCGGACACGCCCTGCGCGCCAAACCAGACGATAAGCACGGTGATGCAGTTCATGACCAGCATCATGAGCGGCATCATAAAGCTCATGGCTCGGTTGGTGTAGAGCTGCGTGGTCATCAGGTCGAGCGAAGCCTTGTCAAAACGCTCGAGCTCATGCTCCTCGCGGTTGAACGAGCGGATAGGCATAAGGCCGTCGAGCAGCTCGCGGGCGGTAAGGTTCACGCGGTCCACGTAACTTTGCATCTTTTTGAACTTGGGCATGGTGAGGCCCATGAGCACGCCGACGACGGCCGAGACCGCGATGATGGCAACGGCGATGGTCCACTCCAGGCCGGTATGGTTGGCCAGGACGCGCATGACGGCGACGATGCCCATGACGGGGGCCATCAGACACATGCGGATAAACAGGGTTGCGGCCATCTGGATCTGCTGAATGTCATTGGTGCAGCGGGTGATGAGCGAGGCCTGGCTAAACTTGCCCACCTCGGCCGGCGAGAAGTGCATAACCTTGTTGAAGGTCTCGCGGCGCAGGTCGCGGGCGATGGAGCAGGCAGTGCGCGAAGCAACGGCACCGGTCAGGATGGTGGCGACCAGCGACACCAGACACAGCCCAAACATCGTGGTCGCCATGCGGCCCAGGTAGGCGTTCTGCACGTCGGCGGGGTCGATGCCCTGTGCCTTGTACTCGTCCTGCACATAGCTCACGGCGCGTTGGGTCACGATGGAGCCCGACATGGAGCCCATTTTGTCCGCCATATCGTTGGCGCCCTCGACGAGCTTGCCCTGGTCGATTAGGCCGCCTTCAACGCCTAGACGCAGACCCTTCATGGTGATCTTACCGCCGTCGGCATCAATCTGCTTTTGCATATTCTGCGCCGCTGCGGCCTTCTGCTGCATCTCGGCGAGCTGCTCGGGCGTCATCGCCGCCATTTGCTCGGGCGTGGGCATGGCCTGAGCGGCGTCGCTGTCTTTCTCGCTGGACGTGCCGGTCATGTCGCCCATGGAGTCGGCGTCGATGCCCTGGTTGAAGGCGAGCACGACGGTCTCAGGCAGGCTCATAATGTCGGCAATCTTGCTGCCGTCGGCACGCTCTTCCTCGGTGCCCTTGTACGTTCGAATGCCGTTCTTGTCTGCCTTGCCAAACACGGCCTCCACAGCTTTGGCGTCCTTGGCGCGCATAAAGAGTTCGAGGTCGTCGAGCGATTCGGCGCGAATGGTGTCGGGCACGGGCGAGGCAATGCCGCCTTGCTGCACGCCCACGTCGACGATGTCGCTCATATAGGTAGGCAGCGCCAGGTCGGCGTTGCAGCTGATTACGATAAGTACGATAGCTGCGAACAGTGCCAGGACATGCTTTTTAAAGAGCTTGAGAATCCTCACTCGGCATCTCTCCTTTCTTGATTGCGGTCGATAATTTCGTTGGCACGTCTTAGAAGGCGCACCATCTCTTGGGTATCTGTTTCGCCGAGCTGCTCGAGGAAAGCCGCGGTGCGCTCCTCGAATTCCCGGCGTTTGATTTCGAGATTCTGGAATCCCTTGTCGGTCACTATGACGTGTACGCGACGACGGTCGGTCTTTGAATGCTCGCGCTCAATCCAACCCTTGGCCTCGAGGGCGCGCAAGATATTGGCGATGCGGGCGCTCGAGACCCAGGCACGATCAGCGAGTTCGCTCGGCGTGAGCGAACCGCCAGCGAGCATGAGGGCGCGCATGACGGCCATCTCGCCGCTGAGAACTTTGTCCACAAAGCGCGAAACGCGCTGGTGAATGCCGCCAAACTCAGTAAGGAGCTGACGTCCAAGCTCATGGAAATCGGTATCTTCCACCGAAAACCCCTAACACTAGAAACTATTTTCGGTGAAAGATGATACCCTTGCACGCGCACCCTATACGGTAGATTTTGGGTCATGCCTAGAAAACAACCTTTAGGCGACCTCCGTACACCGTCGGTATCAGCAAAGTAAGGGGTAGATCGTAAGGCATGTCCCAAAGCCTACTCAGAGGCACTTTACTCTGCTAAAGCTGGCATAACAGCTAGAGCGAACGTCGTACAAAGGCAAGGAAAAATACCAAACAAATCGGTGAACGGTAGTTGCTCGCGCTCGCATTTCCTGCGGATTTGTTAAAAACGCCCTAATGGTATAAAAAAAGAAACATATAACAGCCCTGATGAAGGGGGTGGCTATGTTATCCTTCTCAAACGGGTGAAATCTTGGGTTTTGGGTTGCAGTTCCAAGGTGGACAAACGTTTTTCCCTGTACCAACGTGTGGTGAAGAACGGAAGAAGCCGGTAGTGCAAGCCGATAATTCAAGAATTCAATAAGCAGCGGTGTGAGAGAGCGCCGCATTACACGTAACTAGGAGCGTGGTTACACAATGCAGGAGGCATGGGAAGGCTTCAAGGAAGGCATCTGGACGGGAGAAGTTGACGTCCGAGACTTCATCCAGAAGAACTACACCCCCTATGAGGGCGACGAGTCGTTCCTCGCCGGTCCGACCGAGCGTACCAAGGAGCTGTGGGGCGAGGTTCTCGACCTGCTGCTCAAGGAGCGCGAGCAGGGCGGTGTCCTCGATATGGACACCAAGACTGTCACGGGTATCGTGAGCCACCCCGCTGGCTACATCGATAACGCCCACCGCGAGAAGGAGACCATCGTCGGCCTCCAGACCGACAAGCCGCTCAAGCGCGCGCTGCACGTCAACGGTGGTATCCGCATCGCTTGCCAGGCTGCCAGCCAGCACGGCTACAAGGTCGACGAGAGCGTTGTCGAGCGCTACACCTTCGAGCGCAAGACCCACAACGCTGGCGTCTTCGATGTCTACACCCCCGAAATGCGTGCTTGCCGCTCGGCTCACATCATCACCGGTCTGCCCGATGGCTATGGCCGCGGCCGCATCATCGGCGACTACCGTCGTGTTGCCCTGTACGGCGTCGACTACCTGATCAAGGACAAGGAGGCCCAGAAGGCTTCCACCCCGACGGTCATGACCGCCGACAACATCCGCGATCGTGAGGAGCTGCAGGAGCAGATTCGTGCCCTCGGCGAGCTCAAGATGATGGCCGAGACCTATGGTTTCGATATTTCCAACCCTGCTACCAACACGCAGGAGGCCATCCAGTGGATGTACTTCGCCTACCTCGCTGCCGTCAAGGAGCAGAACGGCGCCGCTATGTCCATCGGCCGTACCTCCACGTTCATCGACATCTACGCTGAGCGCGACCTTGCCAACGGTACCTTCACTGAGGAGCAGATCCAGGAGTTCGTGGATCACTTCATCATGAAGCTCCGCATGGTCAAGTTTGCCCGTACCCCCGAGTACCAGGCCCTGTTTACCGGCGATCCGCAGTGGGTCACCGAGTCCATCGGCGGCATGGGTGTTGACGGCCGTACGCTCGTTACCAAGATGAGCTACCGCTACCTGCACACGCTCGAGAACATGGGCACCAGCCCCGAGCCCAACATGACCGTTCTGTGGTCGACCCGTCTGCCCGAGAACTTCAAGAAGTTCTGCGCCAAGACTTCTGTCGCCAGCTCCTCGATCCAGTACGAGAACGACGATCTCATGCGCGTTTACCACGGCGACGACTACGGCATTGCCTGCTGCGTGTCCTCCATGCGCATTGGCAAGGAGATGCAGTTCTTCGGCGCCCGTGCCAACCTGGCCAAGTGCCTGCTGTATGCACTCAACGGCGGTGTTGACGAGGTCTCCAAGAAGCAGGTCGGCCCCAAGTATCGCGCCGTCGAGGGCGATACGCTCGATTACGACGACGTTGTGGCCAAGTACAACGACATGATGAAGTGGCTCGCTGGCGTGTACGTTAACTCGCTGAACATCATTCACTACATGCACGACAAGTATTGCTACGAGCGCATCCAGATGGCTCTGCACGACAAGCACGTGCATCGCTGGTTCGCTACGGGTATCGCTGGCCTTTCCGTCGTGGCTGACTCCCTGTCTGCCATCAAGTACGCCAAGGTCCACCCCGTCCGTGACGAGAACGGCATTATCGTCGACTTCGAGACCGAGGGCGATTTCCCCAAGTACGGTAACGACGACGACCGCGTCGACCAGATCGCTCACGACGTTGTGCACCAGTTCATGGAGTACATCCGCATGAACGACACCTACCGCAACTCCGTGCCCACGACCTCGGTTCTGACCATTACCTCCAACGTCGTGTACGGTAAGAAGACCGGCTCCACGCCCGACGGCCGCAAGGCTGGCCAGCCGTTCGCCCCGGGTGCTAACCCCATGCACAAGCGCGATAGCCACGGCGCCATCGCTTCGCTGTCTTCGGTTTCCAAGCTCCCGTTCCGCGATGCTCAGGACGGCATCTCCAACACCTTCTCCATCATTCCGAGTGCGCTCGGCAAGGAGGATCAGGTGTTCTTTGGCGATATCGACCTTGATCAGCTGGGCGAGTAACTATTGTTAGTGCTATACTAACAATAACGATTACTGATTAGTGCGCCGGTTTCGGCCGGCGCCTATCAATCGAAGGAGACACATTATGAAGGTTTCTGAAGTTTCCGAGACTCAGGCCGATAACCTGGTCCACATGCTCGACGCTTACGCCGAGAAGGGTGGCCACCACCTGAACATCAACGTCTTCAACCGTGAGACGCTGCTCGACGCTCAGGCTCACCCCGAGAAGTACCCGCAGCTGACCATCCGCGTTTCCGGCTATGCCGTGAACTTCCACACGCTCACCAAGGAGCAGCAGGACGAGGTCATTTCGCGTACCTTCCACGACAAGTTCTAAAGGGATTTAACTCCCGCAGGATCGCCGGGGCTGTTTGGGTTACCTCCCAAAACGTCCTCGGACATGCAAGAAACCCTCGCTGCGCACTTCGTGCGGCGAGGGCTTCTTGCGTCCTGCGGAATATTTTGGGAGATAGCCCAAGCAGCCCCGGCGGGGTCCTGTGTAGTCACCCTTTAGGCGAAACTCTCCTAATTATTTGGATGAGTCGTTTACTTACTTGTACTGTTACCGTCTTCCCGCTGTTGTTGGGGTATGCTTTGTTCGTATGTAAACGTATGACATGTTGATGGGGGAGGGTGCTATGGCTCGCGAGGGCGCTCGTTCTAAGGATTCTGCTAAGCCTGGCATCAAGGAAGTTGCAGCGGTGGCGGGGGTTTCGCCCACTACGGTATCTCGCGTGCTTAATAATCGCGGCTATATTAGCCAAGAAACCCGCGATAAGGTCCATGCCGCGATGGAGCGCATCAACTATACGCCCAACGATATCGCCCGTGCCATGCTCAACGGTCGCCTGAACCTTATCGGCATGATCGTTCCCTTTGTGAGCAGCCCGTTCCATGCTCAGGTTGTGCAGGCGGTCGAGCGCACGTTGGCGGAAAACGGCTTTAAGATGTTGCTGTGCAACAGCGCCAATCGACCCGATCTTGAGCGTTCCTATATTGACATGCTCCGCCGCAATATGGTCGACGGCGTCATCGTCAACTCCCTCAATATCGGTGCTGAGGCATATGCCGAGATGGGCTTGAGCCTGGTTGGTATCGACTGCGACCTTGGCGAGGCCTCTGTTCAGATTGCGAGCGACAGCTATAGCATCGGCGAACTTGCCACGCGTCGCCTGATCGATGACGGGTGTTCACACATCCTGTGCCTGCGCAGCAATAGCCGCATGCGCATGCCTGCCAATAAGCGTACCGATGCCTACCTCGATGTTGTTGAGCAGGCCGGTTTGCCCGCGCTTGTCCGTGAGGTCGAGTTCGTTAAGCCCGACGACGAAAAGAGCGCGGTCGTTGCGAAGATCCTCGATGAGAACCCCGATATTGACGGCATCTTTGCGGGAGACGACACGATGGCGGCCATCTGTCTCAACATTATGAAGCAGCGCGGCTTGAGCGCTCCGGACGATATTAAGGTCGTGGGCGCGGATGGTGCCCGCCGCACTATGACGTTTATGCCTGACTTAACAACCGTACGCCAAGATATCGATCGCATCGGAGAGCTCGCGGCGCAATCCATCATCGCTCTTGTTAACGGCGATAATCCTGAATCGAATATCAAGCTCCCCGTTGAACTCATTGAGGGCAAAACCGCGTAGTTCATCCCGTGCCAAAAGAATTCCTCAAACGCCTCTGATGACCGTTCGCCGGCATATGTCAACCGTTTGCCGACGACTGGAACTGCGAAAAG
This sequence comes from uncultured Collinsella sp., assembly GCA_900541475.1. Taxonomy (GTDB): domain Bacteria; phylum Actinomycetota; class Coriobacteriia; order Coriobacteriales; family Coriobacteriaceae; genus Collinsella. Next base: position 9,679 of record UQJV01000036.1, on the reverse strand, counting down.
ACGTATTGATGTGAAAACGTTTGACATATGAAAACGATTGACATATCTTGCAGTTGTACCGAGTTAGTATCTTGTGGGAAAGGAAGTCTCGGATGCACAAGGTGTATTACCAGCCTGAGGGAATTTGGGTAGGCGACATCATGCCGTACGGCGAGGACGGCACGTTCTATCTCTATCATCAGCGTGACACGCGTAACCCCGGACCTTTCGGAGAGCCGTTTGGCTGGGCACTCGCGACGACCAAGGATTTCGTCAACTACAAGGACTTTGGCGAGAGCCTTGAGCGTGGCGGCGACGAGGAAGTCGACCAGTATGTTTATGCCGGCACAGTGTTTAAGGTGGGCGACAAGTACCATGCGCTCTACACTGGTTGCAATCGCGATAAGGTCCGCGCGCGCTTGATGAAGCAGGTTCTTCTTCACGCAACGAGTGACGACGCCGTCAAGTGGGAGAAGAACATCGCCGAGACGCTGCTTCCGCCCCAGGAGGGTTACGATGACCGCAACTGGCGCGATCCCTTTGTTCTTTGGGATGAGGAGAACGAAGAGTACATGCTCATCCTCGGCACGCGTGTGGGCGAGGACAAGCGTCTGATGACCGGTCGTCTGGTCAAGTTCACCTCCAAGGACCTGGATACCTGGGAGTTCCAGGGCGACTGGTGGAATCCGGGCCTGTACACCATGTTCGAGATGCCTGATCTCTTTAAGATGGGCGACTGGTGGTATCTGGTGTTCTCTGAGTACAGTGATGGCAACAAGACCCGTTACCGCATGTCTCGCTCTATCAACGGTCCTTGGATCACTCCTGCGGACGATTCCTTCGATGGCCGCGCGTACTATGCTGCACGTACCGCATTTGACGGCGAGCGCCGCGTTCTCTTTGGTTGGGTTCCTACGCGCGACGAGGGCGGCGACCCCAGCTCTTACCTGTGGGGTGGCACTTTTATGCCTCTCGAGATCGTTCAGCGTGCCGACGGAACGCTCGGCACCAAGCTTCCCGACAGCATGCTTGGCGCCTTTGGCGAGGCTAAGGCAGTCGAGGCCTTTGAGCTTTCGTGCGAGTCGGGCAAGGTCGAGCAGGTGCTCGCCGCGGATGCCGGTTCTACCTATATGCTCGACGCCGACATCGAGCTCGCCGGTGACGCTGCCGGCTTCTCGGTGAAGCTTGCCGAGGACGCCGAGTCCGGTCTTGCCTATGAGTTCCGCGCCAACCTGCGTGAGGGCAAACTCGAGTTTACGGCGGCCCCCCAGTATCCGTGGTTCCAGGTCAACAACATGGGCCTCGAGCGTCCGTTGTTCTTTAAGGGCGAGGGCACTCACCATGTGCGTCTGGTCGTCGACGACGACATCGCGACCATCTTTGTCGATGATGTTGCGCTCAACGCTCGCTTCTGCAACAAGCAGGGCCAGGGTGTGGCGCTTACCGTCACCGACGGTGCGCTCAAGTGCGCAAACGCAACGATCGCGTCTCTGTAGCGGCAACGAACCGTTTTATGATTTAGAAAAGGAATGGAGAGGAACATGGACTACAAGGCAGTGTCCCAGCAAGTCGTCGACAACGTCGGCGGACTGGAGAACATCGAGGGCGCCACGCATTGCGTGACCCGTCTGCGTCTGGTGCTCAAGGATACGAGCAAATACAACAAGGCCGAGCTCGAGAACATCGATGGCGTCAAGGGCGTGCTGTACAACAGCGGCCAGCTCATGATCATCTTCGGTACCGGTACCGTCAACAAGGTTTACGATGAGTTTATGGCTCTGACGGGCGTTAAGGAGATCAGTGCTTCCGAGGTCAAGGGCGCCGAGGCGGACAAGAAGGGCAAGTTCTTCTCGGTCCTCAAGGTATTCTCGGATATCTTTATCCCCATCATTCCTGCCTTCGTCGGCGCTGCAATCATCATCGGCCTTAAGTCGCTGATCGTTGCCAACGGCCTCTTTGGCATGGAAGGCAGCCTCGCCGATCACAGCGAGTTCCTCAAGAACCTCGCAAGCTTCTTTGCCATTATCGCCACCACGTTCGACTACCTGCCTGTCCTGGTTATGTACAGCGCGGTCAAGCGTTTTGGCGGTAACCCGATCCTGGGCATCCTCGTCGGTATCGTCATGGTTCACCCGAGCCTTATGAACCGCAACACGTTCGTTATGGACCCGACGGGTGCTGAGTACTGGAACTTTGGTCCGCTATCCATTCCCATGGTTGCTTTCCAGGGCGGCGTGTTCCCTGCAATCCTGACTGCCTGGTTTATGGCCAAGGTCGAAAAGATTGCCCAGAAGTACATCCCCGAGGTCGTTTCGTTCGTCTTTGTCCCGACCGTTACCCTGATTCTTGCTAACGTCGCCCTGTTCACCGTGTTCGGCCCGCTCGGCAACCTGATCGGCGACGTCCTCGGCGGCGTAATCGATATCCTGTACAACAGGATGGGCGTCTTTGGTGCCTTTGTCTTCGCCGCGTTCCTGCAGCCGCTTGTCGTTACCGGTACGCATCAGTTCATCCAGGGTATCGAGGCAAACCTCGTCGCCACGACTGGCTTCAACTACATCCAGGCCATCTGGTCGGTTTCCATTATCGCCCAGGGCGGCGGCGCCATCGGCATGTACCTCATTCATAAGAAGCATTCCAAAGAGCGCAACATCTGCATGTCGTCCTTTATCCCGACGCTGGTCGGAATCTCCGAGCCCGCTATCTTCGCTGCAAACATGCGCTACTCGATCATCCCGTTCATCTGCGCTTGCATCGGTGCAGGCTGCGGCGGTGCCTTCGTGAAGCTCTTTGAGGTGCGCGCCATCGGTCAGGGTCTGACCGGCGTGCTTGGCCTGCTCATCGTCACGCCCGAGACGCTCATGTGGTATGTGGCTGGCAATCTCATCGCCTTTATCGTGCCGATCGTCTTGATCTTTGCCTACAACAAGGCAAAGGGCGTGCCGACCACTGATGAAGAGGGCGCTGGCGCTGGCTTCGATGTCAGCTTCTAGTTGAGCCGTTCAGCGTAATCTGAGGATAAGTCCATTTGAGGAAGGGCGTTCGGCTCGTGTGAGTCGAGCGTCCTTTCCCATAGACGAGAAGGTCAATGGCGATGTTTAATCAAAAAAACAAGGTGATGCGTGCGGACTATGAGCAGTGGCGAGCTGGACAGGATGAGACGGCGGCTCGCATCGCGTCCGACCCCGATAGGCTTTTGTTCCATGTGGAGCCTGAGCTTGGCTGGCTCAACGACCCCAACGGTTTGGTTCAGATTGGTGATACGTATCACATCTATCATCAATACGATCCGTTCGATGCTGCGCATGGCGGTCCAGTGCTTTGGAACCATCTGACGACAAAGGATTTTGTGACGTACGAGAATCGCGGCCCCGTGTTGTTCCCCGATTCCGATTTGGATTCGAGTGGAGCGTATTCTGGTTCTGCCTTTGTACGTGATGGCAAGATTCACTACTTCTATACCGGCAACGTTAAGCATTTTGACCGCGATGATTACGACTACGTGTTGACGGGCCGTGAGCAAAACCAGATTCATATGGTTGCCGAGAATCCCGACGAATTGGGCGAGAAGCGCATAGCTGTTGGGCCGGTCGATTACCCCGACGATATCGGTACGCACGTGCGCGACCCCAAGATCCTTGAACACGACGGTATCTACTACATGGTTCTCGGCGCTCGTACGAAAGACGATCGCGGGTGCGTGCTTGTCTATACCTCGCGCAATCTTGAGGACTGGAGCTATGCGACGCGCATTGAGTTGGACGAGAAGTTTGGCTTTATGTGGGAGTGCCCCGATCTGTTTGAGCTCGATGGCGAGCTTATTCTCGTTTGCTGTCCGCAGGGTGTGCCTGCCGATGGTTGGCATTTCCGCAATCCGCATCAGTGCGTGTGGTTCTCCATCGAGGCCGATTGGGAGGCGCCGAGCTTTAAAATCGTCGGGCAGGGCATGCCCCCGATGGTCGATGCCGGTTTTGATTTCTATGCTCCGCAGTCCTTTGAGGATACTGCAGGCCGGCGTTTGATGATCGGATGGTCGGGTTGCCCCGACGCGACGGCAGAAAACCCGACGGTGGCGCGCGGGTGGCAGTGCGCGTTGACGGTGCCGCGAGAGCTGAGCATACGCGATGGTAAGCTCTGCCAGCGGCCGGCGCACGAGATTGAGAGGATGCGCGGTGACTGCGTTCGCGCGATAGGCGGTGAAACCGTTGAGGAGCCGGGCCGCCTGTTTGATCTTGTGGTTTCCTGCGAGGGCGCCAAGATGGTCGAGCTCGAAATCCGCAAGGGTGTCTTTGTGCGCTATGCAGACGGGATGCTTACCCTCGACATGGGTGACGAAGGCTATGGGCGCGACCAGAGGTCGATTGAGCTCAGCGAGCTTCGCGACCTGCGCGTGCTTTCGGACACTACGATGGTCGAGATTTTTGCAAATGGCGGCGAGGCGGCACTTACGAGCCGTACCTATTCGCCGGCGGTTCCGGCGATGGAGCTGCACGCCGAGGGGGCGGCATCGATGAATTTCTACCGCCTCGCGCATTAACCGTGTGTGGAGCACGATTGGACTTGCTGGGCGGAATGTGTCGCAGTTGCCGCAGCGAACTACCGTTTATCGCGTATAGCGACCGTTTGCGGAGTAAGTAACACTTAGTAATAAACCGTGTAGAATCTCAGATTAGCACGGAGTTTTTCCAGGGAGACGCTGTCCTTTGTTGTGTGCAAGGGGCGGCGTCTCTTTGGCGCTCTGCCGCCGTTGTGCAACAGTGCGGCGGCGCGTGCCATGTGTTGAAAAGCCAATGTTGAGATGGGTCGTGATGATAATGGGCAAGTACGTAATCGTGGTTGAGTCTGGTTCGGATGTGACGCCGGAGCTCTGCGAACGCTACGGTATCGTGCGCGTACCTATGCATGTCACGATTGGTGACGAGACCGTCGAGGACGGCTCGATCGATCCGCTCGAGATTTATTCGCGCTGCAACGAGTTTGGCGTGATGCCCAAGACCAGCGGCTGCGCGCCGGCAGATTTTGCGCACGTGTACGATCGCATCCATGCCGAGCAGCCCGATGCGACTATTCTGCACCTTGCGTATTCCGAGGCCACGACCTGCTCACACCAGTCTTCTAAGATTGCCGCCAAGGGTCGCGACTACGTCTACTCCATGGACACGCGTTTTGTCTCGGTGGGCCAGTCGCTTGTTGCCGTCGAGACCGCCAAATACATCGAGGCTCACCCCGATGCCACCGTCGACGAAATCTTTGCATTTACGAATTCCGTCATGGACCGTGTGCTGCTGGGCTTTGTTCCTACCGACCTAGCCTTCCTTAAGGCGGGCGGTCGTCTATCCAACGTGGCATTCCTCGGTGCCCATCTGCTCAAGATTAAGCCCTGCATTGAGGTAACGGGCGGCAAGTTCGTGGCAACCAAGAAGTTCCGCGGCTCTATGCTCAAGTGCGCCCGCGCCTTTATTGACCACATGGTTGCGAAGGGCGAGATTGACTACTCGCATATTGGCCTGGCGTATTCGGTAGGCCTTTCCCAGGAGCTGCGCGACGACATGGAAGTCTATGCGCACGACCTGGGCTTTAAGGACGTTACCTGGACTCAGGTCGGCGGTGTCATCTCGAGCCATTGCGGCCCGACCGCCTTCGGTGCGGTGCTCACGCTTAAGGCGTAAGGTCTGGCGTCTATCGATTTCTATTGCCTCAGCGGCGGGCGGGTTGCGATAACCTTCCCGCCGCTCTTGCGTAGGGCCAAATAGGACAACCCAATTGACCGCTAAACCGTTTCGCCATCATGCGTATGGGCTAGAATGATTCTGGCATTTATGTAGCTAAAACCAATGAGAGGCAAGGTAGCGGGAATGGCTGAGATGACGCTCGAGGGTGTGGACGCTCGTCCCGAGGACTCTGCGTTTGCCCTGGGCCGCGTACATTCGATTGAGACGATGGGAACGGTCGATGGACCCGGCATCCGCTTTGTGGTGTTTGTTCAGGGCTGCCCCATGCGCTGTGCGTATTGCCACAACCCCGATACCTGGTCGGTTAGCGGCGGCACCATGGTGACCGTCGAGCACCTGATGGACGAGTTCCAGAGCAACCATGAGTTTTACCGCAGCGGCGGTATTACGGTGTCCGGCGGCGAGCCGCTCTTGCAGCCCGCGTTTTTAGCCGACCTGTTCCGTGCAATGCACAACAACCCCGATGGCCGCGTGCATACCTGCCTCGACAGCTGCGGCTATGCGTTTGACCCCAACCATCCCGAGAAGTTCGATACTGTTCTCAACGAGACCGACATGGTGCTGCTCGACATCAAGCATGCCGATCCCGTTGAGCATAAAAAGCTGACCGGTTGCGATCCCGCACGCATTCTGGCGTTTGGTGATGAGCTTGCCCGTCGCAAGATTAAGGTCGTTATCCGCCACGTGGTGGTGCCCGGCATTACCGATACGGTTGAGGAGTGCGAGGCGCTCGGCCGCCTCATCGCTCCATGGCACAACGTGGTGGGCCTGGAAATGCTGCCGTATCACACGATGGGTGTCGTCAAGTACGAGCAATTGGGCATTCCCTATAAGCTCGAGGGCGTTCCACAGATGGATACCGCGCGCATGCCCGAGCTGCGCAACGCCGTCATGACGGGCATGAAAAAGCGTCGCGCGGAACTCAAAAACGCTATCGGCTAGCGAGCCATTTTCGCTCCCCAAAGGCACTCATTGGGGACAGACTTAAATGAGTGCCCCTGGGCACCAAGTTGATTGCCAAAGAGCTCCGTCAAGTTGCGGTGGAATAGTTCTTGTTTTTCGGCTTATGCCGCCCAAATAGGAACTATTCCACCGCAACTGCGTTTTGGGCGGAGATGCGCAACAGAATCGCGCCATTTGGATAAATACGCTTGTGGTTTCTTTAAAGACGCCTTAAACGCCGCTGAATATCTTTGGAAAGAAATGCCTGCTCGGTATTATGCTGCTCGTATATGAACGGTAGCAGTCAGGAGACCACGTGCGAAATAACGCATCGCGGGACGAGTATATGCCGCAGCATAGCAGCAGATATGAGACGAAGGGCACATCTTCGCGTGGCCTTGCCGACGCTCGCGTCCGCGTGACGAAGATTGCCGCCATTGGGATGCTAACGTTGGCGATTATTATCCTCGGAATTACCGCCAAAACCTACGCGTCGGAGCGAATGGCACACTCAGATGCGTCAACGGTACAGACGCAAAACGAGAAGGTTTCAAAGTCCAAAGCGTCGGCAGATCTCAAGACGAGACTTTCGAAGGCGGACTTCAACGATATCCCTTCGGGTGATACCGTTCAGGCCTTCTCGTTGGTGGATAACAAGACTCCTACCTTGGAGGATGAGAGCCTTGCCTTGCTCCAGGATGCCCTGAGTCGGGCGCAGGAGCTAGGCGATGTGGGCGTGGTGTTCTACGACCTGTCAAGCGGCAAGGGCGTGACGTATAACCCCGATGTCGAGGTTTACGGCGCGAGTAGCTACAAGGCGCTCTATGCGTTGTACATCTGCGAATCTCTGGTCGAGACGGGTCAGGTTTCACTCGATGATTCCCTTGGCACCTATGGTGGCTACAACATGGGTTGGCAGACGGTGCGCGACCTGATCGATGCCGCGGTCGTTAATTCGGACAACGATTCGTTTATTGCGTTACGCGCGGCGTTTGACAGTGTCGGTTACGAGGATTGGATTGCCAGTCTTGGCATCGATTACGATACCGCACTCGATCCGATGAGTGATTTTCCCACCTATTGCCCGCGCACCTCGGCCAAATTGTGGCGCGAGATGAGCGAGTATTTGAGCCGTGATACCGAGACGTCGCAATGGCTATCGGATCTTCTGGCCTCTACGACTCGATCGTTTATTCGTAATGGCATTGCGGACGACCAAGCCTTGGTACGCAACAAGGCAGGCTGGATTAGCGAGGATGGTTGCTATTCGACATGCGATGCGTGTCTCATCGATGTCGATGGCGACACCTACATTATGAGTATCATGACATCGATGCCATGGAGCGATCGCTCGAGCGAGCTGGTGGCTGCGATTGCTAAGACATTCTTTGATACCCGAGTTGCGCTGGCCTAACGTGTTCGTTTGACGAGGTCAAACAAAATGCTGGTACCATACCGTGGTTGAGAATTTCGTATAGGTTTGGGGAATGGCATGGCTACCATCGCGATTATCGGTGCGCTCGAAAAAGAGATCATGCAGATTAAGGAAGAGTTGAGCAACGTTTGCATGGTACAGGAGGCGGGCTTGAACGTTGTGACCGGCGGGCTCGACGGCCTGTCGATTGTCGCCACGACGGCGGGTATGGGCACGGTAAACGCTGCCGCCGCAACACAGCACCTCATTAGCAAGTATGCTCCACAGGCAGTTGTGTTTTCTGGTATCGCAGGTGGCCTGAATCCCAAGCTCCATATCGACGATGTCGTCATTGGCAAATGCCTGCGCTATCTAGATACCGATACCGCGCTTATCGCCGAGTCTGCACCGGGGCTCGAGGAGTTTGTCTCGACGCCTGCGCTGGTCGATATTGCCGCCGATGTGCTTTCTGAGCGTGGCTTTGTTGATGCTTCGACAAATGCGACCGCTTCGAACGAGGGCGCAAAGCAGTTCCTGGTCGGCACGATTGCCACGGGTAACCGCTTTGTGACGGGCGCCGCTATGCGCAATGATGCCATCGAGGCGACGCATGCCGATTGTGTCGGCATGGAGGGCGCGGCAATTGCCCATGTCGCAACCAAAAATGGTGTCGATTGCCTGGTGCTGCGTGCTATCAGCGATAATTGTGACGAGGCGTATGATGCGATTTGCGACCGCGAGTTCGATTTGTTCGAGTATGCGCGTGCCGCAAGCGATATCACGCTCGATATCGTTCGACGCATTGCCGCTGCGCAATAGCGCGTTTTTTGCAAGATCCTACGACCAAGGAGTGTCCATGGCCGATTCCATTAACTACCAGCTTGCCAAGTTCGTCGCCAGCTACGGCAAGGTTTCGCAGATCCCCGAGTCCACCTGTCCCGAGGTGAGCTTCGTTGGCCGCTCAAATGTGGGCAAGTCGTCCATCATGAACAAGCTCTTTGGCCGCAAGAACCTGGTGAAGGTTTCGAGCACGCCGGGCAAGACGAGCAACATCAATTTCTTCGAGGCCGACGACGTGCATTTTGTGGACCTGCCGGGCTACGGTTTCGCCCGTCGTTCCAAGGCCGAGCGCGACCGCTGGGCCGAGCTCATCGGCGACTTCTTCGACTCCGAGCGCAGCTTTAACTTGGTTGTGTCGCTAGTGGACATTCGCCATGACCCCAGTAAGCTCGACCATGACATGATCGACTACCTGCAGGGCAACGAGTTCAACTTTATCGTCTGCCTCACCAAGGCCGACAAGCTCAGCCGCACCCAGCAGGCCCGCCAGGCAGCTGCCATCAAAAAGCAACTCAACGTCCCGGCCGAGAACGTGATCATCACAAGCTCCCAGACCGGCACCGGCATCGACGAACTCAAGCGCCGCATCGCCGAAGCCTGCCTCTAATAAGTGCCCCTATCAATAAAATGCAGAACATCAGCCCGGCGACTTTCCAGAGCGTAGGTCCCTGTAGCCGCCGTCAGCGAAGTTAACGTAGGGGAGGCCAGGGGCTTTGCCCCCAAATCTTTCCACAGGACGGCAGGACCCCCGCCGCACGAAGTGCGCCCGCCG
>UQJV01000035.1 GCA_900541475.1 uncultured Collinsella sp. | reverse complement strand
AACGTGTTCGGAACCTATCTCCACGGCCTGTTCGACGAACCGGGGGTGGCGCTCGCCCTCGCGCGCTCGCTCGCGCGCATGCGCGGCCTGCCCGAGAGCGTCGTGGGTGACGCGGGCGCGGCGTCCGCGGCCGATCACCGTGCGCGTGAGTTCGACCGCCTGGCCGACGTCGTGCGCGGGGCGCTCGACATGGAGTATGTCTACCGCATTATCGAGGAGGGCGTATGATCCACGTGTATCATGGCGACGGCAAAGGCAAGACCACGGCGGCGATGGGCCTCGCCCTTCGCATGCTCGCCGCAGGCCGCCGCGTCGTCGTCGTGCAGTTCCTGAAAGACGGCGAAAGCGGGGAGGTGCGCCTGCTCGCCGAGCATTTTGGCGTGCCCGTGTTCGCGGGGAAGGCGTCGGACAAGTTTACCTGGTCGATGACGTCGGAAGAACTTGCCGCGACGTGCGAGCTGCACGATGGGAACCTCGCTTCCGCGCTCGCCGAGCTCGAGGGCGCGCAAGAGGGACTGCTCGTGCTCGACGAGGCGCTCGACGCGCTTTCGAAGGGGCTTGTCGACGAGGCACTCGTGGACCGCGCACTCGATATGTCCGCGCTCGGCGTCGAAGTAGTGCTCACCGGGCGCGCGCCTTCCCGCAAGATCGTGGAGAAGGCCGACTACATAACCGAGATGTGGTGCAAGAAACACCCCTACGAGCAGGGGATATGTGCAAGGGAAGGAGTGGAGTACTAGATGGATTCCAAGGAGATGGCGCCCGGCGACATCGAGCGGCGCAGCTTCGAGATCATCACCGAAGAGCTCGGCGGCCGCACGTTCCCGCCGCTCGAAGAGCCCGTCGTGAAGCGCGTCATCCACACCACTGCCGACTTCTCGTACGCCGATTCCCTCGTGTTCACCCATGACGCCGCGCACTGTGCGCTCGACGCACTGCGCGCAGGGGCCACGGTGCTCACCGACACGAACATGGCGCTCGCAGGCATAAGCAAGCCCGCGCTCGCGAAGCTCGGCTGCAAGGCCGTGTGCTTCATGGCCGACCCCGATGTCGCCGCGGCTGCGCGCGCCGCGGGCACGACTCGCGCCGTTGCGAGCATGGACAAAGCTTGCGGCATCGAGGGTCCGCTCATCGTGGCCGTCGGCAACGCTCCCACAGCACTTCTGCGCCTCGCCGAGCTCATGGACGCGGGGAAGATCGCGCCCGCGCTCGTCGTTGGGGTGCCGGTCGGGTTTGTGAACGTGGTCGAGGCGAAAGAGGAGCTACTCGCACGACGCGTGCCGGCCATCGTCGCGAGGGGTCGCAAGGGCGGCTCGACCGTGGCGGCTGCCATTATGAACGCGCTGCTCTACCAGATCACGCGCACAGGCGGCCCGAAGTGACGGCTCCCGCATCCGCGCCGGCGCTGCGCATCTTCGCCGGCACCACCGAGGGCCGCCTTCTGTGCGAATGGGCGAGCGGGGCGGGCATCCCCGCCCGTGCCTACGCGGCAACAGAGTACGGAGGCGAACTTTTGGGCGAGCTTCCGGGCATCGAGGTGCATGCGGGCAGGCTCGACGAGGCCGACATGGAGCGCGAGCTTTCCGGCGCGCGCATCGTCGTCGACGCCACGCACCCCTTCGCTACGCTCGCAAGCGGCAACATCCGGGCCGCTTCGCTCGCCGTGGGTGCACGATGCCTGCGCCTTGCGCGCCCGGTCGAGGCGCTGCCCAAAGGCGTCGTGTCGGTCGCGTCGATCGCCTGCGCGGCGCGCTTTCTCTCCGAGAACCCGGGTCGCGCTCTTCTCACGACGGGGAGCAAGGAGCTTGCTCCCTACACGCGCGTCGCCGATTTCGCGGAGCGCTTCTTCGTGCGCGTGCTCCCGCTGCCCGGTGCTATAACGAAGTGCATCGACGCGGGGTTTTCGCCGTCGCACGTCATCGGCATGCAGGGGCCCTTCACCCGCGAGCTCAACGAGGCGATGCTTCGGCAGGTGGGCGCCCAGTGGCTTGTGACCAAGGACTCGGGAACCGTAGGCGGCACGGCCGAGAAGCTCGCCTCCGCGCGCGACGTGGGAGCGCGCTGCATCGTGGTCACCCGTCCCGCCGAGGGAGGCGGGGCCCTTTCGCTTCGGGAAGTGGAAGACGCGCTCTTACGGGAGTTCGCGCGCTAGGCGCTTGCCGCGCCTGCGCGCCCTCCCGCCCGCGAGGAGGAGCGCCCCGTGCAAGCTCGACCCGTACAAGCCCGTCATCCATCAATAGCTCGAGGACGACGCCCAGAACTGGCGCAAACAGTCCTTCAATAAGTTGCGGTGAAATAGTGTCTGTTTTTGCTGCTAGATAGCATATCCGGTTCCTAATTCACCGCAACTTGTTGGTGGTGGCTTACTGGTAGCTGGTGGTGGCTTACTGGTAGCTGGTGGTGGCTTACTGGTAGCGTAGGCACTCCACCGGGTTGAGTTTTGCCGCGCGGCGAGCGGGGTAGAAGCCAAAGATTACGCCGATGCCGACGGAGACGCCGAAGGCCAGCAGCACCGTGGCGATTGAAAAGCTCGGTGTGATCTCCCCACTGGCACCGAGCTCGTTGAGAACCCCTGATCCTGCGGCAAACATCGCGAGGCCCCAGGCCAGCAGATAGCCAATCAGGACACCCAGCAGGCCACCGGTGACGCACAGCGCCGAGGACTCGGCCAAAAACTGCGCGGTGATATCGCGACGACTGGCACCCAGGGCACGGCGAATACCGATCTCGCGGATGCGCTCAGTCACGTTGGTGAGCATCATATTCATAATGCCGATACCGCCGACAAGCAGCGAGATGCTGGCGACAGCACCCATGATGAGCGAGAACGCGCCCATAAAGGAGTTGAGTGCATCGATGGCGCTTTTCATGGATGTCGCCGATACACTGTCGTACTCATCATCCTCCTCGATGCCCTTCATCGCGCGCACCTTGGACTCGATGGCCTTACAAAGCTCATCCATGTCCGTGCCCTCGGCGGCAAGTGCCGTCACGCTGGGGAATGAAGGATTCTCGTCGCCAAACAGCCCGGCGATGGTTTCGCGTGGCATATACAGCGTGAGCGAGCCCATGGAGTCGCTGCCGCCATCAATCACGCCTACAATCTGCACCTCGCCGTTGGACACCTTGATGGTTTTCCCCACCGCGTCCTGTTCGTTGCCGTAAAGCTGATCGGCGCCGCCGCGGCTGATGAGCGCCACGCGCGAGCCTGATTGAGACTCTGCCTGTGAATAGACACGTCCCGCAACGAGCTTGCTGGCCCCCACGGCGTCGAGCATGTCGCTGTCGACGCCCTGCGCCATGACGGTATAGCTTTTATCCCCGACCTTGTATTCGGTATACGCGCTGTCGACAATGCCGATCTGCTCAATCTGCGGCAACAGTTTTTGAAGCTTCTCGATGTCCGACTCGGTGAGTTCTTGCGACGAATAGATTTGCACCATGCGTGCCGCATTGAGGCCCAGGCTGTTGACCAGGCTGTTTTGGATGCCGCCGATGAGCGAGGTCATGGCGATGACCGAGGCAATGCCAATGACGATTCCCAGGATGGTGAGCAGGCTGCGCCCCTTGTTGGCCTCGAGCGAATGAAGGGCTTCCTGGATGAGATCGCGGGCGCTCATGCCATCACTCCTTTCGGCGGGTTGGCGGAGGCGGAAATCATGGGCAGGCTATCTACGGCGCTGCGCAGGGTCCGCGGTGCATGTGGAATATACGCGCCGTCGTGAATGCGACCGTCGCGTATGGTCACGGCACGGTCGGCCTCGGCGGCAATGCCGGGGTCGTGTGTGATAAGCACGATGGTTTTGCCACGCTCCTGGAGCTTATGGAAGGTCTCCATCACAAGCGCTCCGGTTGCGGAGTCCAGGTTTCCCGTTGGCTCATCGGCCAGGATGATGGGCGGGTCATTGACGAGGGCGCGCGCGATGGCGACACGCTGCATCTGGCCGCCCGAGAGCTCGGATATGCGGTGGTCCCAGTGGTCGACCGGTAGCGTGACGGCCTGCAGTGCGTGCACGGCGCGCATCTCGCGCTGGCTACGGGGCACATTGGTGTAGGCCAGCGGCAGCATGACGTTTTCGATAACCGACAGGCGCGGCAGCAGGTTGAAGCTCTGAAAGACAAAGCCAATGCTCAGGGCGCGAACTTCGGTGAGCTCGTCATCATCGAGCTCGGCCACGTTGAGCCCTTGCAGGTAGTAGTCGCCTGCCGTCGGTTTATCCAGGCAGCCTAGGATGTTCATGAGCGTCGACTTGCCCGAGCCCGAGGGGCCGGTGATAGCGACGAACTCGCCGGGATCTACCGCCAGGCTCACGTTGTGCAGGATATGGGCGCAGCCGGCCTCGCTCTCAAAGATACGGTGCACGTTGCGAATGTCGATGACGGGACGCATTACATACCCTCGTCGGCAGACATGTTGCCCGAATCCGCGCTGTGGCCGCCGTCAGCCGTTGCGCCCGCTCCGGTGTCCATGACGAGGGTGTCACCGTCGCGCAGTTTGGTTGTGGGCACGCCAGGATTGATTTCGTTGCCCTGGTCGTCGCGCTTGACCTGCGTCTTACCGACTACAGCCTCGTTGTCGTTTTGCGTCACGACGGTCACCTTCACGCGGCGCGTCTTCTTGCCTTCCGAATCGGTTGCCACGTTGACGTAATAGTGTTCGCCATCTTCGGTCATGAGCGCCATCGTCGGCACCATCACCATGTCGTCGAGCTGCTCGGTCACCACCGAGACCTCGGCTGTCATGCCCGGCTTCAGGCGCGCGTCGGGAGCCTCGATGAGGATGTCGACGTTAAAGGTTACGCTGCCGCCGCCGGAGTTGGAGTCGGAGTTTGCCACCGAGGCGATGGCCGTGACCGTCCCCTGGCTCACAATATCGGGAAACGCGGGATAGGTCACGTTGGCGCTCTGGCCCACGGCGATCTTGGTGATGTCCTTTTCGCCCACCTGAACCGTTACCTTCATCTTGGAGAGGTCGGCGATCTGCATGCACTGCTTGCCGCCGCTCGTATCGCTTTCGCCCATGATCATGCCGCCTGTTACCGTGGCGCCCACCTTGGCGTTAAGCTCCACGATGCTGCCCGAGCTCGGCGCCGTAACCGTGCGCCCGGCGGCCTTGGCGTTCGCCTGATCGAGGTTTGCCTGGGCTGATGCGAGGCTGCGCTGTGCGGCCGATACGGTGTTCGTGTCGGCGGACCCAGCGGAGGCGCCTGCCGCTGCGGCGGAAGCTGCATCGACGTCCGTCGTTGGGGTGGCCTGCGCGGAAGCGAGGGCTTTCTGCGCGTTGGCGAGGTCTTCCTGGGCGGCTGCAACTGCACGCTGCGCCTCGGCAACGTTGCGATCGAGCTCGTCGTTTTTAATGGTCATAAGCACGTCGCCCTCGTTGACGGATTGGCCTGCCTGCACGTTGATCGAATCGACCGTGCCGTCGACAGAAGGGGAGACCACTGAGGACGAAATGGGTTTGAGCTGGCCTTTCGCCTCGACCGTTGTGGTAAACGTGCCCTCGGTCACCATGTCGGTCACAGGCTCGCTAGCGCCCTGTGGCTGCGCATTGATAACCAGGGTTGCGACAATGGCAATGAGCGCGATGGCACCTACGACGCCGGCGGCAATACCGCGTCGAATCAGCTTTTTGCGTCGACGTTCGGCACGTTTTGCCTTGAGCTTGGCATATGCCTCTTCATCGGAAATCTCGGCCGTATCGTTCGTGCGTTCGCTCTGCTTTTCGGCATGTACGTTTGTAATCAAAGGAATCGTTTCGGTGGCACCTTCGGGCGTGTACTCGGCATCATCCGGGCCTGGGGTGATGGTGGGGACATTCGGCATAGCGTCTCCTTTATAGAAAGTTCCTTAATAAGTATATGCGCCCGTCGCGTAAGGCGGGCGCATATGGCGGATTCTTTCGGAACTGTTAGATTGGTCGCAGCAGCTCCACGTTGTGGGAATGCGCGCGTTGCACTACGAGTGGACAACCACGCACAGGCCGACTTTGATGCAGTCGTGAAGTGCCTTTGCATCGGCCAGGCGCAGGTTGATGCAACCGTGGCTGCCGCACCACTTGTACGACTCGGCATTATCGAAGCTCTTGTCGTTTTGCCAGGTGGCGTCGTGGAATCCGACCATATTGCCCTCGAACGGCATCCAATAGCTGACCGGGCTCTCGTATTTGGGCTTGCCGGTCTCGGGGTCCTTGGCACCGATAAGCTTGCTGGCGCCATTGTTGCTGTTGATCTGCCATACGCCCTCGGGGGTGGCGTCTTCGCCCGGTTTGCCGGAAATAAAGTTGGCCTCCCACACAATATTGCCGCTCTCGTCGTAGTAGCGCGCGTGCTGCTCGGACAGATCGACATCGACGTATGCCTTCCAGTCAGGCTCTCCCTTTGCGGTAAAGGTGTCGGCCTTCTGGGAGTACTTGATATCGATTTCGCCGGTCTGCTTGTTGTTAATGGCGTCTTCGACCTGCTTGGCGAGCGAGGTACTGTCGATGGACCAACCAAAGTCGCCGCCTTCGACGGCGCACTGCTTGCCATCGGCGCGCGTCCACCAGCGAGTGGAGCCCACGGTATTAAAGCCGTTGGCGAGCTCGGCTGCCCAGCTGCTGATCTGCGACGTATCGAGCGTGGGGTTGGCCGGATCGGCAAAGCTGATCCACTGCAACACGGAGCTGCCATCAACCTTGCCGGCATCCTCGCCGTTGAGTTTGAGGGTCACGTTGACGCCCAAGAAGTTGTTGGCGGCATCGCATGCGGCCTGAATCTGATCATCGGTCAGCGTTCCATTGAGCGGCTCATAGGCATCGTTGCCGAGCTTGGAAAGATCTACGGTCTCGGCCAGCGAGGCAAGCTCGAGCTCGGCATACTTAATGACATGCTCGCGGTTGAGTTTTTCGTTGGAGCGCGCCTTCTCGACGGTAAACTTGCCGGCCTGCTCGTCATAGGAGCTATTGGCCTCGAACGCGCCCGAACGCCCCTCGTTAAACTCGTCGATGGCGGCGCCCAGATCCTTCTCAAACTGCTTTTGGTCAAAGGTGTCGGAGAGCATGGACAGGTCGACGTCTTGATCAAGATCGACTTCGTTGGAGTTAGCGGTTGTTTTGGTCTTGCCGCTTAAGGATTCTACAAGGCGAGCCGGCCATACAAAGGCTTCGTTGCGGCTGATAATTTCTTTTGCGGCAGCTTCGCCGTCGACAATGGGCTCATCGGACTCGGGCTGATAGGTCCAGCTAAAGTCATCGCCTGTCACGGTGAGCTTATAGTGCTTCCAAGCCGAGTTGACCTTGGTGGCGGCAGACGAAGCGTTGGAGAACGAGACATCGACGCCGGCGATAGTGGTGTTGGGGTAGGCTACCTGTGAAAACGCTACGACGCCTACGATATAGACAATGACGATAAGACCCAGAACGACAAAGAGCGTCGTCTTTTTGCCCGACTTATTGTTCTCGGCGGGTTTGCGTGCGAGGCCGCGATCGCCTCGAGCGTGCGTGGGGGGCTGCTTGGGCGCATTGCCATTTGCCTGGCGCTGCTGATGCTGCTTGTTCGGACGTTGGGAAACGTTTGCCGCACCTCGCTGCTGACCGCGGCTCGGCGCGATAGGACGCGGCGACTGAACGCCGCCGGTGTGCCTGCTCGGCTGCTGCGGATCGGGAATCAGTTGAGTTCGATCGTTTTGCGACATCGTATGCATATCCTTCGGATTTCGCCTTGCGGCTCATCGTGTTTTTACTGGGCTTGCATTATAGCGATTACCCAGTTGTTTGTGGTATGGAAACGGTGGCATTCAAAAGAGGTGGGACATTTGTCCCACCTTCGAGTCTTTCTTTGTCGCTATCCGCACACACCGCATTTTGCACAGGCCGAAAGTGCGGCCGGAGCCTGCGCGATGCCACCCTTTGCCGTCTCGCGCAGCGTGGCCGGCAACGCGTGGCCCACGGAGAGCATGACGTGCGCCATCTGGTCAAACGGCACCAGGCTCTTAATGCCGGCGAGGGCAAGCTGTGCGGAGCTAAAGGCGGCTGCCACGCCGATGGCGTTGCGGTTTTGGCAGGGCACCTCCACGAGGCCACCGACGGGGTCACAAACGAGGCCCAACAGGTTACTCAGCGCGATGGAACTGGCGTCGAGCGCCTGCTCGGGCGTGCCGCCGAGCATCTGTACCAGCGCGGCGGCCGCCATGGCGGCGGCGCTTCCGACCTCGGCTTGGCAGCCGCCCTCGGCGCCGGCAACGCAGGCGCTTGTGGTGAGGTTGAGGCCGATGGCGGCTGCGCAGTAGAGCGCGTCCATGACCTGCTCGTCGTCGAGCTGAAGGTGATCGGCGAGCGCCAGCACGCAGCCGGGCACGACACCCGCGGAGCCTGCCGTGGGGGCGGCGACGATAACGCCCATCGTGGCGGAGCGCTCGAGCACGGCCATCGCGCGGGCCACGGCGTCGGTTTGAACGGTGCCCATCAGGCTCGTGCTCAAATCGTTGCGGCCGGTGGCATCGACGAGTTTAGCCTCGCCGCCGATAAGCCCGCCGAGCGATCGCTGCGGATTGACGATAGGGGTCGTGGTCTCCTCGCGCATGACGTCGAGCACGCGGCGCATGGCGGCGACGGCGTGGGTCTCGCCGGTCAGACGCGCCTCGCGCACGGCCATAACGGCGCCGATATTCAGGCCGAGCTCGGCGCATGCATCGAGCAGCTGCTCGCCGTCGTCGAAGATCTCCTTGGCCGAGACACCGGGGGAGAGCGACGAGGCGGAACCGGGGAGCTCGATAAAGGTCGCGTAATCGACATTGTCGAGTTTGCGTAGCATGGGGATAACGGTGTCGTCGGGCGCGCCGTCGGTCTCAAAGACGGAGTAGGCCTGGCCGCCCACTTCGGTGCGGTAGGTGCGGCAGAAGGCGATGTTCACGTGTGCGTAGGCGAGCAGGTTCGTGAGCGCGGCGAGCACGCCGGGGACGTCCTGGTGTGCCACAAACAGCGTGGAATACATGCCCGAGATGTCGACGCCGACGCCGTTAATGCGGCTGATGCGCATCTTGCCGCCGCCCAGGCTCTCACCGCGGACCTGTGCCGTGGCGCCCGTGTCGTCGACCATGTCAATGTCGACGGTGTTGGGGTGGATGGAGGCGTCGTCGCCCTTGATGTCAAAGTGATATTCGAGGCCCTGCTCGCGTGCGAGGTCGAAGGCCTGCTTGATGTTCTCGTCGTCGGTGTCGAGGCCCAGAATGCCCGCGACGAGAGCGCGGTCGGTGCCGTGGCCGCGGTAGGTGTGGGCGAAGGAATTCCACAGGCCAAAGGTGACTTTGGTGATGCGGCCTTCCAGCAGGCTGGCGGCAACTTGTGCGCAGCGCAGGGCGCCGGCGGTGTGCGATGAGCTGGGGCCAACCATGACGGGGCCCAAGATCTCGAATGCCGAGGTCGTAGCTAGTGTTTGCGGCTTGCCTGCCATATGCGCTCCTGTTCTATCCCGTCGTTCCGAGGGCTTTGGTATTTGGTCGCCTGCTCTACAGTCCTGGCTCGCACGGAGGCCACATTAAGTGGCCTCCGGCTCGTGCGGAACTCGCGATCGACCAAATACCAAAGCCCTCGGAACTTAGGATACATGGTTGGAGTGGCTGGATGTCAAAATTTATCAGCTGGGGACGTGCTGTTCATTGCGCATCGAAATATTCACACCACCGTGTAAATAAAAAGAAGTACCGGTTGGGGCCGGTACTTCTTTTGGTTCTAATGCTTTGCTTTCTGGGCTCTGTGAACCTATTTATAGGCCGCAGGCTGCTTTGAGTTCTTCGACTCGATCGGTTTTCTCCCAGGTGAAGTCGGCGTCTTCGCGGCCGAAGTGGCCGTAGGCTGCCGTCTTTTCGTAGATGGGGCGACGCAGGTCTAGGTCGCGGATGATTGCGCCTGGGCGCAGGTCGAAGGTCTTCTCTACGGCCTCGACGATCTTGTCCTCGGCAACATGCGCGGTACCGAAGGTGTCGACCATGATTGAAAGGGGCTTGGAAACGCCGATGGCGTAGGCAAGCTCGACTTCACAGCGGTCGGCCAGACCGGCGGCGACCACGTTCTTAGCGACCCAGCGCGCGGCATACGCGGCGGAACGGTCGACCTTGGTGCAGTCCTTGCCGCTAAAGGCGCCGCCGCCGTGACGGCCGTAGCCGCCGTAGGTGTCGACGATGATCTTGCGGCCGGTGAGGCCCGTGTCGCCCATGGGACCGCCCACGACAAAGCGACCGGTGGGGTTCACGTAGATGTCCGCGTTGCCCCACGGCATGTTCTCGTCGGCCATGACCGGGGTGATGACGTGCTCGATGAGGTCGGCCTTGATCTTGCCCATGTCTTCGATCTCGGCGGCGTGCTGCGTGGAGATGACGATGGTCGTGACCTCGACGGGCTTGCCTTCCTCGTAGCGCACGGTGACCTGGGTCTTGCCGTCGGGACGCAGATAGGCGAGGGTGCCGTCGTGGCGCACGGCGGCCAGGCGCTCGGCCAGGCGGCTTGCCAGGTAGTGCGGCATGGGCATGAGGGTCTTGGTCTCGTTGGAGGCATAACCGAACATCATGCCCTGGTCGCCGGCGCCGATCAGGTCGATCGGGTCGGTGGTAGCGCCGGTCTGGGTCTCGAAGGACTCGTCAACGCCCTGGGCGATATCGGGCGACTGCTCGTGGATGAGGCTCATAACGCCGCAGGTGTCGCAGTCAAAACCGAACTTGGCGCGGTTGTAGCCAATGCGGCGGATGACGCCGCGGGCGATTTCCTGTACGTCGACGTAGGCCTGGGTGCGAATCTCGCCGGCGACGATGACCGTGCCGGTGGTCACGAGGGTCTCGCAGGCGCAGCGGACGTTCTCCACGTTGGCGGGCACACCGTTGGGCGCAATATAGCCCTGCTCCTGCAGCTCTATTTCTTTGGCGAGGATTGCGTCGAGGACGGCGTCGCTGATCTGGTCAGCGATCTTATCGGGATGACCTTCGGTCACCGACTCCGACGTAAAAACAAAGGACCCGTGTTGGGGTGGGATGGAACGAAGTTCTTCTGACATGATTGTCCTTTCAAAAACGTGTCCCGGCGACCGTTACCATTCCGCCGGGCTCTCTATGCAAGGGCACATCATAGCGCGTAAATCAAACATTCACACCCTTTCCGCACCTACTCATTGGGGACAGACTTAATTACTCATTGGGGACAGACTTAAATGACCAGTCTTAAACCAAGAATGTCCCCAATGACTACAACGACTGGTCATTTAAGTCTGTCCCCAATGAGTAGTCCCCAATGAGTGGGTCGGTGCCCTTTGTGCGGAGGTGGGCATTGTTGCTTTATACTGGTGCGGTTAGACATCCATCCTGCAATCGAGGAGATTTCCATGGCATCAGACGTTCGCGTCCGCTTTGCACCCTCACCGACGGGCAAGCTGCACATCGGCGGCGCCCGCACCGCTATCTATAACTGGGCTTTCGCCCGTGCTAACGGCGGCACGTTCATCCTGCGCATTGACGACACCGATCCCACCCGCTCTACCGACGAGAACACGCAGATCATCCTGCGCGCCATGCGTTGGCTGGGCCTGGACTGGGACGAGGGTCCCGAGGTGGGCGGAGACTTTGGCCCCTATGCCCAGACCGAGCGCCTGGACCTGTACAAGCAGGCCGCCCAGAAACTTTGGGACGAGGGCAAGGCCTATCCCTGCTTCTGCACCAAGGAGCAGCTCGACGCCGACCGCAAGGCCGCGCAGGAGCGCAAGGACCCCTTCCAGGGCTATCAGCGTCGTTGCCGCGATCTTGATCCCGAGGAGGCCCGCCGCCGCATCGAGGCCGGCGAGTCCTACGTCCTGCGCATCAAGGTGCCCGAGGACCGCGGCGACGTCGTCATCCACGATGCCGTCCACGGCGAGGTGACCTTCGACGCCAAGGAGCTCGACGACTTTGTCATCTTCCGCTCCGATGGCACGCCCACGTACAACTTCGCGACCGTCGTCGACGACGCCATGATGAAGATCACCCATGTCATCCGCGGCGACGACCACCTGTCCAACACCCCGCGCCAGGTCATGGTCTACGAGGCCCTCGGCGCGCCCGTGCCCACGTTCGCCCACATCTCCATGATCCTGGGCGCCGACGGTAAGAAGCTCTCCAAGCGCCACGGCGCAACTTCGGTGGAGGAGTACCGCGACGCCGGTTACCTTTCCGACGCCTTCGTCAACTACCTGGCGCTGCTCGGCTGGTCGCTCGACGGCGAGACCACGATCATCCCGCGCGATGTCCTAGCCAGCAAGTTCTCGCTCGACCGCATCTCCAAGAACCCGGCGACCTTCGATCCCAAGAAGCTCGATTGGGTCAATGCCGAGTACATCAACGGCATGTCCGACGCGCAGTTTGCCGATGAGATCATGGTCCCCAAGCTGCACGAGGCGGGTCTCATCGAGGGCAACGTCGAGTACGGCGAGGACTGGATTGATGCGCTTGCCGCCATCGTCAAGCCGCGCACCAAGATGCCGACCGACGCCGTGACCGTCGCCGCTCCCATCTTTGCTACGGCCGAGACTCTCGAGTATGACGAGAAATCCGTTAACAAGGGCCTGGCTAAGGAAGGCATGGGCGCCATTCTGGATGCCGCCAAGGCTGCGCTCGAGGGCGTGGACAAGTGGACTGCCGAGGCCATCGACGCCGCGCTTGAGCCGCTGCCCGAGCAGATGGACCTCAAGAAGCGCGTGGTGTTCCAGGCCGTGCGCGTCGCCGTCTGCGGCAACATGGTGAGCCCTCCGCTGGGCGAGACCATGGCGCTCGTTGGCCGCGACGACTGCCTGGCGCGTATCGACCGCGCCCGCACGATGGCGCTGTAGTAGACGCGCAAACGCATGTATCCGAGCCCCGTTCACCCCGAGCGGGGCTCTTGTTTCTGTACCGATGAGTGGGTTGCTGGGACAAAATAATCAGTAGTGTTTGTCCCATGTTCGAGTGACGCAACAAGCTCGACACTCGTATCGGCCATGGGACAAACACCACTGATTATTTTGTCCCACCCCTTTCAGGTCCGTTCGTTAAAGGTGGTGTATGGCTCAACAACTGTCGCTGTTTGGTTCACCGGAACCGGAGGAGTCTCCGGCGGCACCGGCATCCGCTGCTGCCTCGGCCAAGCCCGAGCCTGCACCTGAGCCCATTGCCGCCTACATGAGCGTGGTTCTCGATATCCCCACCCGTGCGCTGTCCGAACCGTTCGCTTACGGCATTCCCGAGTCCCTTGCCAACGAGGCCCAGGTCGGATCGACGGTCCTGGTCCACTTTGGCAACCGTGCCGCCGCAGGCTACATCGTCGATATTGCGCCCGAGCTGGGCGACCTGCAAGGCAACAACGCCCTTGACCTTTCGCGCATCAAGCCTGTCGAAGCCATCCTCAGCAAACCGCTCTTTACCGCCGAGGCTGCACGCATTGCGCGCTGGATGAGCCGCGAGTATGTCGCGACGCTTTCCGAGTGCCTGCGCCTGTTTTTGCCTCCGGGTGGCAGCCCGCGTGTGGTCAAGGGCGACGACGGCGTGTGGACGGTTGAACGTCCAGCCGTCAAACCCATTCAAAACCGCTGGGTGATGCTTACGCCCGAAGGCTTTGACTACACGCCACCCAAGACCGCGGTCCGCCAGCGCCAACTCATCGAGGCGCTCCAGTGCGGACCGGTCACGACGCGCGACCTCAACCTTCTCTATAACAGCATGTCGGCGACCATCAAGGCGCTCGAAAAACGCGGCGTTGTGGTGGTGGAAGAGCGCCGCGCCTGGCGTGGCTGCAGCGAGCAGACCACGCTGTCCTCGGCAAGCGGCAAAGCGCCGGTCTCCCTTACCAGTGGCCAGCAGCAAGCACTTGCTCAGATCGAGCGTGCCCGTCTGGACGCTCATGGCGACGTGGTGCTGGTAGACGGCGTCACCGGCTCAGGCAAAACCGAGGTCTACCTCTCCGCCATCGAGCGCGTGCTCGCAGCCGGTCGCTCTGCCTGCGTGCTGGTGCCCGAGATCTCACTGACGGCCCAGACCGTCGGCCGCTTCCGCTCGCGCTTTGGCGAGACGGTCGCGGTTTTCCACTCGCGTCTTTCGGCTGGCGAGCGTCTGGACCAGTGGGATATGGTCGCCAGCGGTGCGGCCCGCGTGGTGGTCGGCGCCCGCTCGGCTCTCTTTTGCCCGCTCAGCGACTTGGGCCTCATCATCATCGACGAGGAACACGAGACAAGTTACAAGCAGGGCTCCAGTCCGCGCTACCACGCGCGCGAGGTGGCGGCCGAGATGGCGCGGCGCTATCGCTGCCCGCTCGTGTTGGGCTCCGCCACGCCTTCTGCCGAGGCCCTCGACCGCTGCCGTCGTGGCACGTATAACGGTGCCACTTGGACGCGTGTCGAGATGCCCGAGCGCCCGGGACACGCCGTGCTTCCCACGGTCCGCATTGCCGACCTGCGCCGTGAGTTTTCTCACGGCAGCCGCTCCATGTTCTCAAAACCCTTGATGGAGGGCTTGGAGCGTGTAGTCGAGCGCCGCGAGAAGGCCGTGCTGCTGCATAACCGCCGTGGCTTTGCGCCGTTCCTGATGTGTCGCGAGTGCGGCTGCGTTCCCACCTGCAACCACTGCTCCACCGCGCTTACGTATCACGAGCGCACGCACACGCTGCAATGTCACACATGCGGATCCTCCTGGCGCGTGCAGCCGTATCCCGCGCCCACGAGTCGTTGCCCCAAATGTGGCAGTCGCTACCTGGCAAAAATGGGGCTGGGCACGCAGCAGATCGAGGACGCACTGCACCAGATGCTGCCCGAGGACGTCGCCATCATCCGCATGGATGCCGATTCCACGCGCGGAAAGGATGCGCACAAAAAGCTGCTCGAGCAGTTCGATGCGGCCGATTGCGCCGTGTTGCTGGGCACCCAAATGATCGCCAAGGGTCTCGACTTTCCCGAGGTCA
This sequence comes from uncultured Collinsella sp., assembly GCA_900541475.1. GTDB lineage: Bacteria > Actinomycetota > Coriobacteriia > Coriobacteriales > Coriobacteriaceae > Collinsella. The sequence continues at coordinate 7,831 of UQJV01000035.1, read as the reverse complement.
CGCTCGTGGGCGTGGTCAATGCCGACTTCGCCCTCAAGCTGCCGGACTTCCGCGCAGGGGAGCGCGCCTACGATCTGCTGGAGCAGGTGGCGGGCCGCGCCGGCCGCGGCGATCGTCCTGGCGAGGTCATCATCCAGACCTATCTGCCCGAGGATCCGGTCATTCGCGCCGTCGCCGAGCACGACCGTTCTATCTTTACCGACTACGACCTTGACCAGCGGCGCGACGCGCTGTATCCGCCCTTTGTGCGCCTGGTCAACATTTTGGTGTGGTCGACGAACGCGGATGACGCGCAGGACTACATTGGGCGCATTGCAAAGCTTCTTAAGCGCCGCTGGCATGCCGCCGCGCCCGACTTTTTGAGGGCGGGGAGTGCCATGCCGCAGGTGCTGGGTCCGGCTTCGTGTGTAATCGAGAGAGCCAAGGACCGTTACCGCTTCCATCTGCTTGTGAAGTCGCCCGTGGGGTACCATGTCTCTGATGATATCGACGCCTGCCTCAAAGAGGTGGGCTCTGTGCGCGGCGTGAGCGTGAGCGTTGACGTCGACGCCTATGATTTGATGTAACAACCCGAAAGGATGGCCATGGAAGCCAACGGAATCGTACTGTCGCCCGACCCTCGTCTGCGCCAGGAGTGCGCCGTCATCGAGGAGATCACCCCGGCGATCGAGGCGCTTGCCGAGAAGATGAAGAAGATGATGTTCGACAACGGCGGCTGCGGCCTGGCTGCTCCGCAGATCGGCGAGCTTATTCAGCTCGTCACCATCGACTGCGACTACAGCGACAAGAACGACTACGACCCGTACGTGCTCATTAACCCCGTCATTGTTGAGCAGAGTGACCATTTGGTGCCCTTTAGCGAGGGCTGCCTTTCCATCCCTGGCATTAGCTGCGAGATCGAGCGTCCCGACCATGTCGTCGTTGAGGCGTACGACTTGGATGCCAACCTGATTCGCTACGAGGCTTCGGGCGACCTGTTCTGCGTGTGCCTGCAGCACGAGATCGATCACCTGCATGGCAACACTATGTTCGAGCGACTGAAGCCCATGCAGAGGCTCAAGGCCGTCAAGGAGTACCAGGACGCCCTGGCCCGCGGCGCTCGACCGGGCGAGACGGAGTAGGTCCCACCGTCCCCGGTGCTGAGCGCCCACATATCATCCCGTGCTCAAACATTCTCGCTTCGCTGCGAAACTGCGCGCGGGACGATATGTGGGCGCTCAGCACCGGGGACTGCGTTGTTCTCGCTTGTCTCGCCCAGGTGCCGTTGGGCCAGGGATGGGCGTCTTCGCTGATAGGTGCTTTGCTGAAAGAGCTGCTTTTATTGCGGCTCTTTCTTTGGTTTTGGGTATATTTATTCTTGTTGAAATGTTATTGCGGAATGGCTGGGTACTTGGCTTTCCGCTGTTCTTTGTAGCCGTCTCGGCTTTGGTTGAGGGGAGACGATCTTTATGCGTATTGTGTTTATGGGTACGCCTGATTTTGCTGTGCCTTCTTTGACTTCGCTTGTTGAGGCTGGGAATGAGATTGCGCTTGTTGTTACTCGTCCTGATGCTGTTCGTGGGCGTGGTAAGAAGCTAGAGCCGTCTCCTGTTAAGGCTAAGGCACTCGAGCTTGGTTTGCCTGTTGTTGAGGCTAATCGTATGACGCCTGAGGTTGTTGAGGCGCTCCAGACTGCCCAGGCTGATATTTTCTGTGTGGCTGCCTATGGTTGCATTTTGCCCGATGAGGTGCTGCATATGGCGCCGCTTGGTATTGTGAATGTTCATGCTTCGCTGCTGCCTCGTTGGCGTGGGGCTGCTCCTATTCAGCGTGCCATTCTTGCTGGTGATGAGATTGCTGGCGTTTCTATTATGCGCATTGGGCATGGCGTGGATACCGGCGCCTATTGTGCGCAGGCCTCGACCTCGGTTGCCGGTAAGCATGCCGAGGCGCTGACCATGGAGCTTGGTGAGCTTGGCGGTAAACTGCTTGCCGATACGCTTCCTTCTCTTGCCGATGGCACCGCCGTGTGGACAGAACAGGATGAGGCGCTTGTTACCCATGCTGCCAAGATTTCTAAGCAGGAGATGCGCCTGGATCCGCACATGGCGGCGCTTGATTGTGTGCGTCATGTGCTGGCTTCGTCCGATACCGCGCCTGCTCGTTGCGTGATTGCCGGCAAGACCGTGCGTGTGCTCGATGCTGCGGCGGCTGATGTGTCGCTTGGCGAGGGTCAGGTTCTCGTTCAGGCTAAGCGTGTTTACCTTGGCCTTTCCGATGGCTCGGTTGAGTTGCTCGAGGTTAAGCCTGATGGCAAGCGTGCTATGGCCGCTTCTGCTTGGGCTGCTGGCCTGCAGGGTGCCGATCTTTCGTGGGGTGTTTTGTCATGAGCAAGCTGTCTCCCGCGCGCAAGCTTGCGCTCGATGTGCTGATGGAGGCCGATCGCCGCGGCATGTATGCACGCGACGTGCTGTCCTCTCGCGCATCGGCCAAGGCTATTGACCAGCGCGATTCCGCTTTTGCCGCCCGCTTGGCGCTGGGTGTTGCCGCCACGCAGGGTATTTTGGACGAGCTGCTCGACCAGTTTCTCGATAAGCCTAAAAAGGTTGCGCCGCGTGTTCGTATGGCGCTTCGTATCTCGGCCTTCGAGATGCTCTATCTGCATACGCCGGGCCGCATTGCCGTTAGTCAGGGCGTTGAGCTCGTTCGCAGTGGTGCTAAGTCTGCTGCGGGCCTGGCAAACGCGGTGCTGCACAAGGTTGCGGACAACGTTGAGGACTTTGCCACGGCATCCGACGTGGATGAGTCCGAGCGACGCTTGGTTCGTCTGTCGCGTCTGATGGGTCTTCCGCGCTGGCTATGCGCTCGCATTATGGCGTCGTTTGACACTCCAGAGGGTGCGCTCGGCTTCGCCGGCAATCTGGCGCCCGCGCCGCTCGCTTTGCACGAGAACGCCTTTGCAACCAAATCTGATCCGTACCTATCGCAGCTTGTGGCGCCTGTGTTCCCTGGCTGTCATGCTCCGGTCGATGCTCAGGTTACGGTTGCGTCGGGCGTATTTGAGCGTGCTGCTGGCGTGGCCTCGGACCTTAACGCCCAGCTTATCGCCACAGCTGCCACGCGCCCTGGTAGCTGCCTTGAGATTGGTGCCGGTCGTGGCACCAAGACCTATGTGATGATGTGCCAGGCCAAGCGTACGGGCTATGAGCGTCAGCATACGGCGCTCGATCTGCATGATCGCAAGTGCGATCTGAATCTCGCTCGCCTGCATAAGGCCGGTATTCAGGGCGTTCGTACGGTTTCGGGTGATGCTTGCGAGCTTGATGAGGTGCTCACATCGTTTGATGCCATGCTTGGCGAGCCGGTTAAGTTCGACACGGTCTTTATCGATGCGCCGTGCTCTGGCACCGGAACCATGCGTCGTCATCCAGAGATCCCGTGGCGCCTGACCGAAAAGGATGTGACGGTTGAGCTGCCCAAGCTGCAGCTGACGATGCTCAAAGAGGCTGCTGTCCGCGTGGCTGCCGGCGGCGAGCTCATCTATGCGACATGCTCGGTCTTCGACGAGGAGAACACGCAGGTTGTGGATGCGTTCTTGGCGTCGCCCGAGGGTGCGGACTTTAGCCTGGAGCCGCTCTCCGAGGCGCAGATTCTGCAACTCCCCGAGTTCGATCAGGCCAAGAAGCTCGTATCCGTACGCCAGAATGATCGAGGCCTCTTCCAAAGCGTGCCGGTAAACGCCGAATCCTACGACGGCCACTTCTGCGCCCGCCTGGTCCACAAGTAACGACTAAGTTGCGGTGAAATAGGGATTGAATAGCGGCTTCTGCCCGCCAAGCAGTCCTTATTTCACCGCAACTCATAAGGAAACCTGGGCAGCTAAAGAATCAGCCCCGCGATTGGTGTTGGTCGCGGGGCTGATTGGTTTCTAGTGGCTGTGCGGGCAGTTGGCGCAGCAGCCACTCGTGGCGCTGGTGCTGGAGCCGCCGCTTCGCTGGTCGGTGTTGTAGAAGCCGCTGCCCTCAAACTTGATGCCGCTGGCCGAGAACGTCTTGGCGGCCGGAGCGCCGCAGTTGGGGCACACGACCTCGGGGGTCTCGGACATGGGATGCTCAACCTCAAACACGTTGCCGCAGCTCGAGCACTTGTAATCGTAGCGCGCCATAATACTTCCTTTTCAGCACAAAGCGGGCAGATTACTCTGCCCGCAAAAATTCAAACGTCTGTAACTGTACCCTATATCGGGCGTTTTATCACGCTTCGCCCCAGAATCTATGCGTGTTGCGCAGGAGCTGTGCGGTTTTGCTCTCGGCGGCCGCAACGTCGGCCTCGTCAGCCTGCCAGGTCCAGTTGCCCGTGGCCACGCCCGGTACGTTCATGCGCGCGTCGTCGCCCAGCCCCAGGACATCCTGCAGCGGCATCATCACCAGGGGAGCGTCGCTTGTCAGCGCGTCACTCATCAGCTTGGCTGCCACCTCAACACCGCTCGGCTCGTCGCCACCCGCAAAGGAGCGCGTGCACCAACCCGCGAGCGTCGACGTGTCGTGAGTCGATGTGTACAGGATCTTGCCGGGCGTAGGGTGCACGCCGCAACGAACGTCGTAATCGCTAAACTCCAGTACGTCCATGCCGGGAAAGCCGCAGGTCGAAGCCATGGCGCGAACGCCGGGCGTCAGGTAGCCCAGGTCCTCGGCAATAAAGTTGAGCGGCCCCAACTCGTCATAGGCGGTCTGGAAAAGGTCCTTGCCCGGGCCTGCCAGCCAACGCCCGTCGGCGCAGGCCTTACCTGCGGGAATGCTAAAGTAGCTGTGGAAGCCCAGGAAGTGATCCAGGCGCACGCGGTCGTAGAGCGAGAACGCACGACGTAGGCGATCCATCCACCAGCGGTAGCCGTTCTGCTTCATGTGGTCCCAGCGGAACGTCGGGTTGCCCCACACCTGGCCCTCGGGCGCAAAGTTGTCGGGCGGCGCACCGGAGATCTCGATTGCCTTACCGGTATCGGACAGCCAGAAGTTCTCGGGTTCGCTCCACGCATCTGCCGAATCGTCGGACACGTACATAGGAATATCGCCGATGACCTCGATGCCCTTCTTGTGCGCATAGTTCATAAGCTCGCACCAAGCCAGGTCAAAGCGGTACTGCATGTACGCCTGCAGCTCTGCCTCGTCGTGGAAGCGCTTATCGTCAAACAGATGCTCGTTGTAGCGCGCAACATCTGCCGGCCAATCGTGGCGCGATTCGCCCTCAAAGTACTTTTTGACGGCCATATAGACGCAGTACTTCTCGAGCCAATCGGCATTGCGATGTTTAAACGCGGTGTACAGCGGATCGGCATCTTCGCCGCCACGGGCCTTCCAAGTTTCAAAGTCGGCCGCCAGCTCCTCTTGGCTCTCGGGCAGCAGGTCAATATTGCCCGCAAAGGCCGAAGGCCCGGCGTAAGGGGAGCGGAAGAAGTCCGTTGGGTTGACAGGCAGGACCTGCCAGTAGCGCATGCCCATAGCGGCCAGATGGTCGATAAAGCGACGCGTGGGTGCGCCGATCGTACCGGGCTTGCCGTCATCGGTCGGTACCGAGGTGATATGGCACACAACGCCCGCGCCGTGATCGAGCGGCTCCTGCAGGCGCTGCTCGGCATGGTGATAGATGATCGACGAGCCCAGCGGATACAAATCGAGCGTGACCGTGCCGTTGTGGATCTCGCACTCGTGACCGCTGATCACGTCACTCGCGCATTCGGCGAGCGCCGGAATCGTCACGCGGTGCGAATTGCGCAGGCTGCGGTTGATGATAACCGTCGCGGACTCGCCATCCTTGCCCGTGCGGTTGTATGCCAGCACCTCGTCGTTGAGCGCGAAGGCCTTGATCTCGCCGTCGATCATAAACGGCAGTGCGCGGCGTACGGCGGAGGCGTTTTTGACAATAGCCAGCGTGTCGAAGTCGTGCAGTTGGTCCTTGGTCGGCAGGGTGCGGCGGTTGCCCGGATCGGTTAGACCCTCCAGGCCGTATTCGTCGCCGTAGTAGATCGAAGGCACGCCGGGGAAGGTCATCTGCATGAGCGTGGCGAGCCAAAAACGGCTCTTGGCCAGGCCCATCGAGTTCTCGTCCAGGCGCCATTTGCTGCGCTCGCACTCGGGCAGCTGCGACTCGTCGGGGCCGCCGCCGAGCACCGAGATGATACGCGGGCGGTCGTGGCTCGACAGCAGGTTGAGCGCGCAGGACAATGCCTCGCTCGGGTAGTTCTCGCGCAGGGTCTCGATATCCTCAGCGGCCTCGTAGGCGTTCTTGTAGCCCATCAAAAAGCCGATGACCATGTCGCGGAAGGGGTAATCCATAGCAGAGTCCAACTCGGAGCCCTGTAGGTAGCGACGCAGATGGCCGTAGCTAATCTTGTTGGAGGCGTCTTCCCAGACTTCGCCGAGCAACAGTGCATCAGGCTTCTCGGCGAGCACGGCCTTTTTGATCTCGGCCAGGAAGTCATCGGAAAGCTCGTCGGCCACGTCTAGGCGCCAGCCATGAGCGCCGGCACGTAGCCATTTACGGATCACGCCGTCCTTGTCCAGGAGCCGCTCGCGTACCAGCTCAGAGCTCTCATTGATGGCGGGCATATTGCCCACGCCCCACCAGCAGTCGTATGAGCCGTCCTCGTGGAAATAAAACGCATCGCGCCACGGCGAATCCTCGCTCTGCCACGCGCCCACGCCGGGGTAGTTGCCGTAGCGGTTGAAATAGATGGAGTCGTCACCCGTATGGTTAAAAACGCCGTCCAGAATGATGGAGATGCCCAGCTTCTCGGCCGCCTGGCACAGCTCGGTAAAGTTCTGCTCGGTGCCCAGGATTGGGTCGATCTTGGTGTAGTCGGCCGTGTCGTAGCGGTGGTTGCTCGCGGCCTCAAAGATGGGGTTGAGGTAGATGGCCGTAAAGCCCAGCTCCGCGATGCGGGGCAGATCATTTTGGATGCCCTTGAGCGAGCCGCCGTAGAAGTCCCAGGTCTTGATGGAGCCGTCCTCGGCGCGCTCGTATACGGGCGGCTCGTTCCAGTCCTCGATCATGCGGCGCTGGATTCCGTTGCGCGGTTTTTCGACTTCGGCCAGCGTGCGCTCGCGCCAGTTTTCGTCGCGGGCATAGCGGTCGGGGAAGATCTGGTACACCATGCCGCGCTCGTACCAGGCGGGGCGGTTCTCGCGGTGCTTATAGACTGTAATCTGGAAGGACGGCACCTCGGCGTAGTCGTAGGTTACGCCCTCGCCGCCGGTGCGGCCCTGCGGTGCGCCCAAGCGAACCTCGGGCTGGCCCTCGATATTGCAGATAAAGCTGTACCACACAAGACACGGTTCAGTGCATTTGAGCTCGCCGGTAAAAATGCCATCGCCTTCGTGCTCCATTGGGATCAGGGTCTCGCCGACTTCATCGACCCAGGTGCGCAGCGTAAGCGTTGCCTGGTTGGGATCGGCATCCTCCAAAATCACCGAGAGTGCAACGGAAGTTCCAGTGGTCACAGCGCCAAACGGAGTGCGAAACTGCGGTAGACGGCTGTTGTGTATCAATCTCATAGTACGGTCCAGTTCAATAGAATCATGGCCTGCGGGCCATGGGTTTTACGCCTAAGATGTAAGTATATCTGTAGTACACAGGGTGTATAAACAACATCCGTTTACCATCGGCGAACGGTTGTCCTAGAAAATCGTTTTACCACTACCTACAGAGAAGGGGCGCCCGGTTGGAGCGCCCCTTGCTTAGGGTTTGATGAGGTTTTGGATCGTCTGGATTAGCGGCGCTTGCGGGTGGCCGTTGCCTTGCGGACGGAAGTCTTCTTCGACGGCGCCTTTTTCTCGGTTGCGGCGGCGGGGGAGAC
>UQJV01000034.1 GCA_900541475.1 uncultured Collinsella sp. | reverse complement strand
CGCGCAGCGTCGGCCGGTCCGCCGTTCGGTAGAACGGCGGAACTGTTTATCTGACGTACACCACGTTGTCGCGGCGCGGCTTTGCTTCGGGAAGCGCGTCCTCGGCATAGCCCAGAATGCAGTTGCCGACGCCGCGCAGGCTTCCGTCGGCGGGCAGACCCCAGCTGGCCAGCAGCTCCAGGCCCTCGGGCGAATCGAAAACCTCGTGGGCGCGATGAATCCAGCACGAATCAACACCCAGCGCATAGGCTGCGTTGAGCAGGTTGCCCATGGCGAGCGAGCCGTCTTCGAGGTGCGTCGGCACGCTGCGGTCGACGAGCACCACCACAACGGTTTTGGCGCCGTAGAAGGGGTCGCCGTTGCTGCCCATGACTTGAGCATTGAGCTGCGAGAGGCGCTCGACGGTCGCGGGGTCGGTAACGGCGACAAACGTCACTGGCTGGCGCCCCATGCCGCTGGGCGCGTACTGGCCGGCCTCGATAATGCGTGCGAGCTTTTCGGCTTCGACGGGGCGATCGCTGTAGTTGCGGCAGCTGCGGCGATGGATGAGCGCTTCGATGGTCTCCATGAGTTCTCCTAGCGATGGCGTTGCAGATGCTCCGTTCTTACCCGTCGCGCCGTAGCCGTAATCGCGCAGAGGGCCCCAAACAGCAATAGCTACCAATCGGAAAAGTCGACTTGCATAAAACTGCGGCAAGAATGTGAGAAACTGATGAGATGGTTAAACGTTTTATCCCGTCTACCCTGCGGTTTTTTACCACTTGCCTAAAACAGGGGCGCATATCCATTGATAAAGGTTTTACTAAAGGGGTACCAACGTTTATCAATGCGCTGTGGTGGCGCTGGGCCAGGAGGTAACTATCATGTTCCAGGCTGGAGATGTCGTCGAGACTGATTTCGAAGGATTTCTGAAGCTGCTGCGTTCCAAGACGCGTGCTTTTGTGACGATCGACAACCACGAGTACTACATCACGCATACCGATGGGTACTGGCGTGTCCAGGATTGCGAGGCCCTCAACGATAAGGGCCATTTTACTGACTGCTCCGAGCTGGTCAATACGGTCTGCGAGGTCGTTGAGCTGCCCTGGATCTGCGGCAAGAGCCTGCACGACAGCTTTGCGGGCGCCACGGTCTACGAGGCCGTCGCTGCCTAACGGGCAAATACATCGCTATTCTCGCGTGACCGCCGGCGCCGCCCCCGCGCCGGCGGTCTTTTTCTGTCGATATGCAATGTAGAGCCGACCATATATAACGAACTTATTGACGATGGTCAAATCTCGGACTAATCTAAAAACAAATTAGTCAAAACTCGGACTATCGAATGGCGGGAGAGATGAATAATGCAGTTAGCCTGGTCGATTTCGACCGGATGCTCAACGGGCTTGACCGTATCTATTCGGAGTTCGCGCGCACCTGTGGTCTTTCGGACTGCGCCTATTGGATGCTCGTCGACACCGGCACGGCGGGCGGCAGCATTGCTGTAAGTCGTCTGACAAGCGAATGGTTCTATAGCAAACAGACTATAAACTCGGCCATTAAAACCTTGACGGCGCGGGGTTTCGCCACGCTTGAGTTTGCCGAAGGCAGTCGCAAGAACAAGGTTGTGAGCCTGACCGAAGAGGGTAGACGATTTGCAAAACGGTATGCGATGCCGGCGCAAGGGGCCGAGCAGAGAGCCTTCGATGCCCTCGAGCCATGTGAGCAGCGCGAGATTATGCGCTTGATCGGTAAATTTTCTCAGGTGCTCGGTGAGGAGTGCGAGGCATTTAAGCGGCAGGTGGCAGCCGAAGATCAGTCGGAGAATCAACGTGAGGGGGAGTCGTGCGACTGTTAATGAGGTTTTTGAAGCCCTACCGAGGGCTTGTCGCAGTGACGCTACTGGTGCTGCTGGTGGATAACGTCGGTACGCTGTTGGTTCCAACGATGCTGGCGAACATGGTCAACACCGGAATTACCACGGGCGATGTCGACTACATTTTACGTAACGGCCTATACATGTTTATCGCGACCAGCATGGCTAGCGGCGGCACGGTGCTGGGCTGCTATCTTTCGGCGCGCCTGGCCGCCAACGTGGCCTGCGATATCCGCAATGCCGTGTACGACAAATCGCTCGAGCTCGCGGCCAGCGACTTTGAGCGCTTTGGTACCGGATCGATGATCACACGCTCACTCAACGACATCAACGTGATTCAGCAGGCAATCCTTCAGACGATTCAGTTGGTGCTGCCGGTGCCATTCCTGGCCGTCGCGGGCATCATATTTGCTTGGTTTATCGATCCTGCCATGGGAACGCTGCTGGGCGTGGTCGTTGCGATCGTGCTGGTGGCGGCGGTCTTTACGGTGGCTAACGCCGCGCCGATTTTTATGCGCCTTCAGAGCTTTATCGACCGTATGAACGTGGTGCTGCGCGAGAACATCGTGGGCGTTCGCGTCATCCGCGCTTTCAATAAGGAGCGCCACGAGGAGCAGCGCCTGGACGAGGTATTTAGCGATTACGCGGACAACGCCATTAAGGTCAACCACCTGTTTGTGGGGCTCGACAGCTCCAGCTTCTTTTTGATGAACATCGCCGAGGTGGCGGTGCTGTGGGTGGGCGGCAACCGCGTGGGCGCCCATGCCATGCAAATCGGCAGCATCTCGGCCGTACTGGAATACGCGATCCTGATCCTGTTCTTTGTGATGATGGCGCAGATGGTGATTCTGACGCTTCCGCGCGCTGCGGCGTGCCTCAACCGCGCGCAACAGGTGTTGGAGATTGAGCCGAGCATTGTGGACGGCAAGCGCACGCTGGATACGTGCGCGGCGGAGCCTGTTGACAGTGCAGACACGGTCGCCGTGTTCGATCATATGTCGTTCCGTTTCGACGACGCCGACGAGGACACGCTGTGCGATCTGAACTTTACCTGTCGCCGCGGTCAGACGACCGCGATCGTCGGCTCGACGGGTTCGGGCAAGTCGACGGTGGCCAAGCTCCTGCTGCGCTTCCACGACGCCACCAAGGGCGCCATTCGCCTGGACGGCGTCGACCTGCGCGAGCTTTCGCAAGGCGAGATTCGCGGGCGCATTGCCTATGTGCCGCAAAAGGCATGGCTGTTCTCGGGCACCGTGGCAAGCAATCTGCGCTTTGGCAATGAGGGCGCGACCGAGGCCGACATGCTTCACGCGCTTGAGGTTGCCCAGAGCACCTTTGTACTCGATCAGCCGCAGGGGCTCGACACTCCGGTGGCGCAGGGCGGCACGAACTTTTCGGGCGGCCAGCGCCAGCGTCTGGCAATCGCCCGTGCGCTCATGAAGCATGCCGATCTATATATCTTCGACGACAGCTTTTCGGCCCTGGACTTTAAGACCGATGCCGCCCTGCGCCATGCGTTGCAAAACGAGACGCGTGACGCTGCGGTGCTCATTATCGCGCAGCGCATCTCGACGATCTTGCACGCCGACCAGATCGTCGTGCTCAAGGACGGCGAGGTTGTGGGCCTGGGCACGCATGGCGAGCTTATGGAAACCTGCGAGGTGTACCGCGCCATCGCGGAATCGCAAATGAAGGGAGGTGAGTAGCATGACCGAGGAGCTCAGGAAGCAGGCCAGCGTTGATGACGCCGTTGCCACGGGGCTTGTTGAGGAAACAGCTGCCGTAGCACCCGAGCTGGACGAGGCCGCCAAGGCTGCAGCCGAGCGCGAGGCTCGCCGCCAAGCGCTCTACGAGGAAAACGAACGCGCCGAGGACGAGCGCGCCCGCGCTGAGGCAGAGCGCATGCGCGATGTGGACGACGAGGACGAGGACGAGAAACCCCGCGACACCTGGGCGACGGTGCGCCGCCTGTGGAGCGAGGATGCCGGTGACCATTGGCGCTTCTATATCGTGTTCGCGAGCATCGTGTTCTATGCCATCTTTAACACCGCTGCGCCGGCATATAGCGCCCGCGTGATCGATGAGCTGTGGGGCCACATTCAGGTGGCGTTTGCCAACGACACCACCTTCAACATCACCTGGGAGAACTGCGGCAGGACCATCTTCATCTACTTTATGATCTGGACGGCCGCTGCCTCGTTCTACGCGCTCCAGAGCTTTTTGATGTCGAGCGTGGCCGAACGCCTCAACCTGCGTCTGCGCAACCGCATCGCTCAAAAGCTCAATCGTCTGCCGCTCGCCTATTTTGACGCGCATCGTCCCGGCGAGGTCGTCAGCCGCGCGACCAATGACTTGGACAAGATGTCCGAGAGCATGCAGCGCGGCTTGCTGCAGCTGCTGGTGTCGATTGGTACGGTAGTGGGCGCTGTGGGCGTGATGTTTGTGTTCAGTGTGCCCCTTACGCTGGTCTTTTTGTTCTTTACGGCGTTGTCGCTGCTGGTGACCAAGGTGGTCTCGCGCCGTACGCATGACGTAACCGGCGAGCGCCAGGAGTGGGTGTCCAAGATTACGAGTGCAGTCGAGGAAGGCTACTCGGGTCGTCTGGTGATTCGCGCGTTTAACCGCGAGCGTCAGAGTTCTGCCGAGGTGCACCAGGCCTCGGGCGAGCTGGCACGTGTGAGTGCCAAGGCCGACTTTATGATTAACGCCGTCGGCCCCGCGGTGCGCTTTATCGGCCGCCTGGCACAGATCGTGATTGCGATTGTGGGCTGCAGCATGCTGGTTGCCGGCCACATGACCGTCGGCGTGTTCCAAGCGTTCTTTCAGTTTATCTACGAGGCATCCGAGCCCATGACGCAGCTGTCGTTTACCTTCAACTCGCTGCAGAGCGCGCTGGCGAGTGCGGAGCGCGTGTTCGACCTGCTCGATGAGCCCGAGATGGAGGCTGATCCGCAGCCGGGCGAGGCCGCCAAGCTACCGGGTCGCGTGGAGGGCCGCGTCGCCTTTGAGCATGTGCGCTTTGGCTACACGCCCGAAAAGCCGCTTATGCGCGACGTGTCGTTCACCGCCGAGCCGGGCCAGAAGATCGCCGTGGTGGGAACCACGGGCGCGGGCAAGACCACGCTCATCAACCTGCTCATGCGTTTCTACGAGATTGACGGCGGGCGCATTACGCTCGACGGCGTGGATACGAGCCGCATGGATCGCGGCGAGCTGCGGCAGCAGTTTGGCATGGTGCTGCAGGACGCCTGGCTGTTCGATGGCACGATTGCCGAAAACATCGCATACGGCTGCCCCGAGGCAACGCGCGAGGAGGTCGTGGCCGCCGCCCGTGCCGCGCAGGTCGATTTCTTTGTGCGTACCATGCCACAGGGCTACGACACGCATGTGGCCAACGATGCCGAAAGCATCAGCCAGGGTCAGCGTCAGCTGCTGACCATCGCGCGCGTACTGCTCAACAACCCGGCGATTCTCATCTTGGACGAGGCGACGTCGAGCGTGGACACGCGTACCGAGCTTGCCATCGGCCGTGCCATGGATGCGCTTATGCGCGGGCGCACGAGCTTTGTGATCGCGCACCGCCTGTCGACAATTGTGGATGCCGACCTGATCTTGGTCATGGATCATGGCAACATTATCGAGCAGGGTACGCACAAGGAGCTGCTGGCTGCCGAGGGCGCTTACGCCGACCTCTATCTGAGCCAGTTCGCATAATGTGACAAAGGGGCAGCCCCTTTGTCACATCACAAATAAGGCGCGCCGGGGATGAATTCCCTGGCGCGCCTTTGCGTTGACGTCAATGTTGTCGGTAGCCGTCCGCTTCTAGCGTTCGTCCACGAGCTTCGCGACGAGGGCTTTGAGCTCGGCCACCTCTCGCTCGAGTTCCTTGACGCGGCGGGCATTCTCGGTGATGCCCTGGCGATTGAGCGCGGACTGTTCGGCGGCGTCATCGGGCATGTACTCGCGATGCTGCTTGGCATCGAAGCTCTCCTCGAACACGCGGCAGCCGTTGCGTTTGATGATGCGTCCCGGCACGCCCACGACGGTGCAGTTGTCGGGCACGTCCTTAACGACAACCGAGTTGCCGCCGATCTTGACGTTGTTGCCGATGCGAATGTTGCCGAGCACCTTGGCGCCTGTGCCCACGGTGACGTTGTTGCCCAGGGTGGGGTGGCGCTTGCCGGTCTCGTTGCCGGTGCCGCCAAGTGTGACGCCCTGATAGAGCACGCAGTTGTCGCCCACAATGGCGGTTTCGCCGATGACAACGCCCATGGCGTGGTCGATAAAGAAATGCTTGCCGATCTGTGCGGCAGGATGAATCTCGACGCCAGTGATATGGCGGGTGATTTGCGAGAGCACGCGGGCGAGCGAGCGATGTCCATGTTCCCACAGCCAGTGCTCGGGCACGTGGTTCCACTTGGCGTGCAGGCCGGGGTAAGAAAGGAAGATGACTAGGCCGTTTTGCGCGGCGGGGTCCTGTGCCTGGACGGTCTTGATGTCCTCGCGAATGGTATTGATAAAGCTCACCGGCCGCCCTCCCTTAGCGCCGCGACAATGCAATTCAATAAAGTATAGCGATTCGCTAGGGATTAGGAAGAGCAATCTTGCTCGGCTTTGCGCGACAGGTGTCAATTATGCAAACTTGCTGGTAATGAAGTCACGCTTTTGTAAGGTCGTGTGCGTTGCCGCGTCACAACCGTATACTGGTCAACTTGGACGTGTCCGCGCCCACAACTGAGAGGTTTTACTTCATGGGTTTCATCAATTTTATCGCCGAGCTGCTTAAGGATCCGCGCACCGCGATCGCCAGCTGGATCGCCGCCGGCCCGCTTATGGCCTACGGCTGCGTGTTCCTGATCATCTTTATCGAGACGGGCGTGGTGTTCTTCCCGTTCCTTCCCGGCGACTCGCTGCTGTTTGCCTCGGGTTTCTTTGCCCACAACGGCGGCTTTAACATCGTGGCTCTGCTGGCCGTCGCATGGACGGCTGCCATCTTGGGCGATCAGTGCAACTTTATGATCGGTCATTTCTTTGGCCAAAAGATCATCGCCTCGGGCAAGGTGAAGGCCATGACGCCCGAGCGAATCAAAAAGTCCGAGGACTTCCTGGACAAGTGGGGCCACCTGGCCATCTTCCTGGGTCGCTTCTTCCCGTTTATCCGCACCTTTGTGCCTTTCATCGCCGGCATGGGCGGCATGCACTGGCGCAACTTTGTCATCTTTAACGTGCTGGGCGGCATTACCTGGTCGACGGTCTTTACGCTGTTGGGCTACTTCTTTGGCGGCATTCCCTTTGTGCAGGAGCACTTTGAGCTGCTGATTATCGGCATCGTCGCCGTGTCGATCATCCCGACCGTGGTCGGTCTGGTTAAGGCTAAGCTGGGCAAAAAGAACGCGTAGCTCGAGCCAGCGCGCAAACCGTGCCGTTGAGGCCCGTCACCCTTTACGGTGGCGGGCCTTTCTGCTTCGGTCAAATGAAAATACTTTACTTAGTTAAAGAAAAGCGTTTTATCAGACGCGTACGGGGAGTACAATCTCGTGCATGCGAATCGACGTGCCATCGGCTTTGATGCCGTTCGCGTGTCCCGTCCGGCTCTACGCTCCGGGCGTGCGACATTGCGACGCGGTCGGCTTCGGTCTTTGCGTGCGGGTTCGCGAGTATGCAACTGTGTATGTAAGGAGCGACATATGACTGTCGAGAAGAAGGATATCGATTGGGGTAGCCTCGGCTTTGGCTACATGAAAACCGATTACAGCTACGAGGCTCATTGGAAGGATGGCGAGTGGGACGAGGGCGGCCTGACCACCGACCACACCCTGCATGTTTCCGAGTGCGGCGGCATCTTCCATTACTGCCAGGAGGTCTTTGAGGGCCTGAAGGCCTACACCGCCGAGGACGGCAGCATCGTCTGCTTCCGTCCCGACATGAACGCTGAGCGTATGTATAACTCTGCCCAGCGCCTCGAGATGCCCCCGTTCCCCAAGGACAAGTTTGTCGAGGCCGTCAAGCAGGTCGTTTCTGCCAACGCCGCCTGGGTTCCGCCCTTCGGCTCCGGTGCAACCCTGTACGTGCGTCCGTTTATGATCGGCTCTGGTGACGTGATCGGCGTGGCTCCCGCTCCTGAGTACACGTTCCGCATTCTCGTGACCCCGGTCGGTCCGTACTTTAAGGGTGGCCTCAAGCCCGTCAAGCTGCGCGTTTCCGAGTACGACCGCGCCGCACCGCACGGCACCGGCAACATCAAGGCTGGCCTGAACTACGCCATGTCCCTCAAGCCCACGATGGAGGCCCATCGCGAGGGCTATGCCGAGAACCTGTATCTCGACTCTGAGTCCCGCACCTATGTCGAGGAGACCGGCGGCGCGAACGTTCTGTTCGTGAAGGAGGACGGCACGCTCGTCGTTCCGCAGTCGCACACCGACTCCATCTTGCCCTCCATCACCCGTCGTTCGCTCGTTCAGGTTGCTCAGGACCTGGGCATAACCGTCGACCAGCGCCCCGTCGAGTGGGCCGAGGTCAAGGCCGGCACCTTTGTGGAGTGCGGCCTGTGCGGCACCGCTGCCGTCATTTCCCCGGTGGGCGAGATCGACAACAAGGTCTATGGTGCCGATGAGACCGTGACCTTCCCGGCTGGCTACACCGAGATTGGCCCCGTGATGAAGAAGCTCCGCGAGACCCTGACCGGCATCCAATCTGGTGCTGTCGAGGATAAGCACGACTGGGTTTACACCGTCGCGTAAGCTGCCATAGCTGTTCGGCCCGAGGGCAACCTTCCTTTCCGGCGCGTCCTCGGACATGCAAGAACCTCCGCAGCGCACTTCGTGCGGCGGAGGTTCTTTCGTCCTGCGGAGTGTCCGCGAAGGTCAGCCCTCAGATCCTGCTACGACTACGTCCTCGGATTGTGGGGCTGAATGAAGGACGTGGTTGAGGGGGCCTTTTGTCCCCTTCGCTGTTTCGCGGCTTTGCCGTGAAACCTCGCGCCACTTTGGGACGCGGGGGAGGACAGGGTTGCTGCCGTCTTTTCGGAGCTCTTCTTTATTCCTTTTGCTGGATGAAAAGCCCCTTGTTTTTGCAGGGGTGCATACTCGACTTATAAGTGCATAGAATCTCGTATAGTGCGAGTAAGATATTGCGCTGCCTGTTTTGTGTTTAGCAAAGATATAGCTTGCATAATCTGGTCTAATCCCTGCTCTATTAAAATAAAGTTGCACGTAAATGACGTAGATATGCTTGAGCTGGGATTCTTTACGCTGAGCGGGTAAAAGCGACCGTTCACCGTTCAACTGTTTTCAAAATGAATAAAATGAGCGATAAAGAGAATATAAACCTTAATAAACTCGCGTATCGCACGGGCGCGGGTTATTAATGGGTTGTAGGCCTTTTACAGAAAGGATTCCAGCAATGTCTAAGCCTCTTGGCAAGCCCGACCGTATCGTCGTCGCCCTTGGCGGCAACGCCCTCGGCAACAACCCCGTTGAGCAGATCGAGGCCGTGAGCAACACCGCTCATGCTCTCCTTGGTCTTATCGAGCAGGGCAACGAGATCATCATCACCCACGGCAACGGCCCGCAGGTCGGCATGATCCAGAACGCCTTCGCCGCTGCCCACGATGCCATCGGCACTCCCGAGATGCCGCTGCCCGAGTGCGGCGCCATGTCCCAGGGCTACATCGGCTACCACCTGCAGCAGGGCATCGGCCGCGAGATGCACAAGCGCTATAAGCGTTGGCACGCCGCCACCGTCGTCACCCAGATCGAGTGCGATCCCGACGATCCCGCGTTCAAGAACCCGACCAAGCCGATCGGCCCCTTCTACACCGAGGAGCAGGCCAAGGAGTTCATGGCCGAGGATCCTTCCAAGGTCTTCGTCGAGGATTCCGGCCGCGGCTGGCGTCGCGTCGTCGCTTCCCCTGATCCCAAGAAGATCGTCGAGGCTGACTCCATCCTCAACCTGCTCGACAACGAGTTCATCGTCATCGCCTGCGGTGGCGGCGGCATCCCCGTCGTCCGCGACTACGAGAACAAGGGCTGCTACAAGGGCGTTCCCGCCGTCATCGACAAGGACCTGGGCGGCGAGCTGCTGGCCGAGGACTGTGACGCCGACGTTCTGTTCCTGCTGACCGCCGTTGAGCATGTCGCCATCAACTTTGGCAAGCCCAACCAGGAGGAGCTCGAGGACATCACCGCCGACGAGGCCGAGCGCCTGGCCGACGAGGGCCAGTTCGGCAAGGGTTCCATGGAGCCCAAGGTCCGCGCCGCCATCAAGTTTGCCCGCTCCCGCAAGGGCCGCACCTGCATCATCGGCGCCCTGGACAAGGCCGCCGAGACCATGGCCGGTCTCTCCGGTACCCGCATCCACGAGTAGCCTCTACTCTGTTGCCTCTCCCGTGGGCGCCAGGCAAGACGCCCACAAACTAGCCTCTCTTCATGAGCCCCGCAGTCCGCTCCGGCTGCGGGGCTTTTGCTATTGAGGTGGCTGTTCATGAGAAGCATTGCAGACCGCGGAAACCCAGCACTTGGGGACGTTCCTTTCTGCCGGCATCTTGGGACAGTTCTTTTCGACAGTGCGAGCGGTCGTCTGCAAAGGCCGTCCCCAGTGGCCAGTCATTTAAGTCTGTCCCCAATGACTAGTAGTAGGCCCACATGGCTTCGATTTCGTTGAGGACTTCTACGACGCCCCAGCGGCGGGCGCTGCGGCTTTGCGAGTTGGGGTCGTAGACACCGATCTGGTCGGCGTCGTCAATCCCGTAGAGCACGATGTAATGACCAACGTTGGTAAACGTGCCGGGGCGCACGGCGGCGATTACGGGAGCACCCGAGCGCAAGGCCTGGGCCATCGAGTCTCGATCGTTGTAGAGCTGCGTCCCGTTAAGCCCCAGCTGCCATGCACCGCTCGTCATAAACGACCACTCGGTGGCACCGGTGGGCGCATAGTTGCCCGCCTCGGAAAGAGCGCACATATCGACCGGCGTCATATCGGTGTGGCCGGTCTTATAAATGTAGACCATGGTAAGACAGGTGGGGCCGCAGGCGTTTTGACGGATGGTACCGCCGGCGTAGGGCAGCTCCGACCATGCCGGATCTATCTGATAGATATGGGGCATGGTGCCGGCTTGCCACTGCGAGCGCGGGGTCGAAAACGCAAACGAGTAGCCGGGCGCAACCGGGGCCTTGAGCAGCTTGTCCTCGGCGGTGGGCTCCAGGCCGGCAGAGCCATGCGAGGCACACGACCCCAGATACACAAAGGCCAGACATGCCATGATGGAGCACAGGACAAGACAGAGACGATGAATCCGCGGACTGACGGCCCTGACACGTCCCATCGGCCGTGGCTGCTTTGCGCTGCGTCCGCCGCGGGGCTTCGAAAAGAAACGGCTGATGTGATTGTCAGACTTTCGTCGATTGTTTTTCTGCCGCCGAGGCACTTCGGCCCGGCGTTGACGGGTGCCCGAGTATGGGCGATCAGCCTGACGCGCGTTGGCATTCTGCGGCATAGACGACGAGGGGCGATCCTGCGGACGCTGCGGGTTCTGCGGCTCGTCGCTGTCAGAAACACTCCTGAATGTTGGCGTGGTACGCCCGGCAAGGCGAACGTTTCGCTGTCGTTCGCCGTCGTTGTATCCGTATGCCATCTGTACCGCCTCGTCTCACGTATAACCCGTCCATCCTACAAAAAAGACGTGCAGCAAATGAGTGCGTGCGACAAAAGCTCGGTAAACGGCACGAACGGGAGCGAGCCTGTCGCCATAAAGTGGCACCCTCCGCGAGCGATCGAATCGCGTTATCAAAACGGGCACTCGCAACGAGTGGCGCCCCTCGCCGTTCGTCCCAAAAACGGTGCCGTTCGTTGTACAGTTCTGCCTTCGGTCGAGCTACAAGCGGCGCTGCTGTGCCAAGGCCGTATCTTAAAGCCACGAAATAAAAGCGCGCGGCAAAACGGACCGCGCAAGGGGTGACGCCAAGGGGCGTCAAAAAGGAAAGGAGGGGAACAATGGCGGACAAGAACGCAGAAGTTGCAGTCGAGGGCGACGGCGGCATGAAGAAAACGCTTTCGCTCTGGAACTTCTTCACCATCGGTTTCGGTGCCATCATCGGTACCGGTTGGGTTCTGCAGGTCGGCGACTGGATGGTCGTGGGCGGCGGTCCCGTTCCCGCTATGATTGCATTCCTCTTGGGTGCAATCTTCCTCGTGCCCGTCGGAGCTGTTTTCGGTGAGCTCACGGCTGCTATCCCCATCTCGGGCGGCATCGTCGAGTATGTCGATCGTAGCTTTGGCCGTACGCTGAGCTACATCACCGGTTGGCTCCTGGCCCTGGGCAACGGAATCCTGTGCCCGTGGGAGGCCATCGCCATCTCGACCCTCGTGTCCGAGATGTTCGGTAGCCTGCCCGGTCTTGAGTGGCTGCGCGCCGTCAAGCTCTACACCATCCTGGGCGCCGACGTTTACCTGTTCCCGACGCTGATCGCGCTCGGCTTTGCGGTCTACGTCATCTTCCTCAACTTCCGCGGTGCCAGCTCGGCCGCCAAGCTCCAGGCCTTCCTGACCAAGGCTCTGCTCTGCGGCATGCTGCTCGCCATGGGCGTCTCGCTGTTCACCGGCTCGCCGGACAACGCCATGCCCGTATTCTCCCAGGTCAGCGGCGCTGGCGGCGGCAAGGCCGCTACCGAAAGCACCAGCCTGTTCGCCGGCATCGTGTCGGTCCTGGTTCTAACTCCGTTCTTCTACGCCGGTTTCGACACCATTCCTCAGCAGGCTGAGGAAGCAGCCGAGGGCCTCAACTGGAACAAGTTCGGCAAGATCATCTCCCTGGCCCTGCTGGCCGCCGGCGGCTTCTACATGGTCTGCATCTACTCGTTCGGCACCATCCTCGACTGGCATGAGTTTGTTAAGAGCCCGGTTCCTGCGCTTGCCTGCCTCAAGGGCATCAACATGCTCCTGTACTTGGCCATGCTCGTCATCGCCACGCTTGGACCCATGGGCCCGATGAACTCCTTCTACGGCGCCACGAGCCGTATCATGCTCGCCATGGGCCGCAAGGGCCAGCTGCCCGAGAAATTCGCCGAGGTCGACCCCAAGTCCGGCGCTCCCAAGCTTGCCTGCGTCGTTCTGGGCGTCATCACCGTCATCGGTCCGTTCCTGGGCAAGAACATGCTCATTCCTCTGACCAACGTGTCGGCTCTCGCCTTCATCTTCTCCTGCGGCATGGTCGCCCTCGCCTGCCTGCGCATGCGCTTCACCGAGCCCGATCTGCCTCGTCCCTACGAGGTGCCCGGCGGCAAGTTTGGCATCGGCCTCGCTATCGCTGCCTGCGCCATCATCATCGGCCTGCTCGTGATTCCGTTCTCTCCCGCCTCCCTCAACATGGTGGAGTGGAGCATCGTGATCGGCTGGTTGGCTATCGGCCTGGCCCTCATGGCTTTCACCAATTCCCGCAAAAAGTAACGCCTAGCCGGGGCGGATCGGATGCGCGGAATCCTCTCTCCCGCGCACCGAACCCGGCACCACTTGGGTAGCTTTGTGAGGCCTAGCCCAACATGGCCTCGCCCACTATATGGATCCATAAGGAGGAACCATGTCCACTAAGTATGCAATCGTTGGCGGCAAGCTCATCGACGGCACCGGCGCCGAGCCGGTCGAGAACTCCCTCGTTCTCGTCGACGACAGCGGCAAGATCGAGTACGCCGGTGCTATGCAGGACCTTCCCGAGGGCGTTGAGGTTATCGACGCCGCCGGCAAGACCGTCCTTCCCGGCCTGATCGACACCCACCTGCACTTCTCGGGCAACCTGACCGACGATGACACCGATTGGGTCATGCAGCCGCTCCTCGAGAAGCAGGCCGTCGCCGTCAAGCAGGCCTACGACTGCCTCACCCACGGCCTCACCACCGTCTGCGAGATCGGCCGCTTTGGTATCCAGATCCGTGACTGCATCGACAAGGGCGTCTTTAAGGGCCCGCGCGTTCTGGCCACCGGCCTCGGCTTCTGCCGCGTTGCCGGCCACGGTGACTCCCACCACTGCACCCAGGAGCTCAACAAGGAATCCCACCCCTGGGGCGACCAGGTCGATGGTCCTTGGGATCTGCGCAAGGCCGTCCGTCGTCGCCTGCGCGAGAACCCCGATGCCATCAAGATCTGGGCTACCGGTGGCGGCATCTGGCGCTGGGATTCCGGTCGCGACCAGCACTATTGCTCCGAGGAGATCCAGGCCGTGGTCGAAGAGGCAAAGATGGTCGGTATCCCCGTGTGGAGCCACTGCTACAACAACCACGCCGCTGCCTACGATTCCGTCCGCTTTGGCTGCGAGCAGCTGATTCACGGTTTCGATATCGATGAGCGCACCATGGACCTCATGGCCGAGCAGGGCACCTTCTTCACCCCGACAATCGCCTTCCTGCCCACCTGGTACGCCACCTATCCGCCCGTCTACGTCCCCGAGCTGCACGACAAGTACGAGGGCACCCTGGTCGAGAAGGAGCTGCAGCGCAACTACGACTGCCTGCGCGAGGCCAAGAAGCGCGGCGTCGTCATGACGATCGGCTCCGACTCCTTCTCCTTCGTCACCCCGTACGGCACCTGCTCCATCGAGGAGATGTACGAGTTCGTCGACAAGATCGGCTTCACCCCGGTCGAGACCATCACCTGCGCCACCCTCAACGGTGCCAAGATGTGCCACATCGAGGACGAGACCGGTTCCATCGAGGCCGGCAAGTGCGCCGACCTGCTGGTCGTCAACGGTGACGTCGCCGCCGACATCCACGTGCTCAACACCGACAACATGGACGTCATCATGAAGGATGGCTGGATCGTCGAGGCTGGCACCTTTGGCGAGGCCAACAAATACAGCGCCTAAGATACCGTTTGTCGATGGCTGGATGCAAAACACAGTTTTTGATTGCATAATGCAATGGAGAGGGTCGCTTGCGGCCCTCTTTATTGCTATGGGTGCTACGGACAAAAGGGGATGACGGTGGATTTAAACAGGCTGATTCTGGGCAAGAGTTACAACTCTACCAAGGTCTTTCGTACGGCCCAGCATGTGGTCCAGGCCATCCTGCTCGGTATTGTCGTTCCGGCGCTTATCCTGCTGCTTATCTGGGATTTAACCGATAATCCCAATCCCGTTCCGGGCGTTGTCGTTATTGCCGGCCTGGTCATGCTGTGCTTCTTCTTCTCGTATGTCTTTGTGGTCCCCGATGACCTCACATCGAGCGCAACCGACCGTACGCTCGCTATCGCATCAAAAATATTCGCCTACACGTCGCGCGGCCTTACGCCCGAAGCGGCCCTGGGCGCCTCCAAAATCATCCTGTCCGAGACCATCGCCTCTGCCATCTGCTTTACCGACGGCAAGCAGGTGCTGGCAAGCTGGGGCGAGGACTCGGCAAAGTGCCCTGCCGGCACCCCGGTGGTGCTCAAGACCACGCTCAACGTGATTGAGACGGGCGAGCAGAGCGTGTTTTCGCGTGACGCCTCCAATGAGACGGGCGGCTATTTTCCCCGCCTGCGCGCCGGCATTGTCGCGCCGCTTACCGTGCGCGGGCATTGCGTGGGCACACTCGAGCTGTATTACCCCCGCCTGAGCAGCATCGATATGCGCCAGACGGCCCTTGCCTCGGGCTTTGCCGATCTAATTTCCACGCAGCTCGCTAGCTTTGAGCTCGAGCGCCAGGACGAGCTCACGGCCCGCGTTGAGCTTCGCGCCCTGCAGTCGCAGGTCGACCCGCATTTTCTATTCAATACCATTAGCACGATCGTGTCGCTCGTTCGAACCGAGCCCGACAAGGCGCGATCGCTGCTGATCGACTTTTCCAACTACTATCGTCAGACGCTTTCTGACTCCGATACGCTCACCACGCTCGAGCACGAGGTGGAACAGGGTACTCGTTATATCAATCTTATGCAGGCCCGGTATGGCGACGGCCGTCTGCGCGTTTCGGTCGACATCGACTTTGAGGTGCGCGACAGCCTAGTGCCGCCATTTATCTTGCAGCCGCTGCTCGAAAACTGCATCAAGCATGCGCAGCGCGAGACCGAGCCGCTTTCTATTCGTGTTAGGGCTTTTGAGACCGATGATGGCTTGGAGATCATCGTCGAAGACGACGGCATCGGGATGAGCGAAGAAGTCTGCGCGCATCTGTTTGAGCAGCATCGCCGAGAGGAGCCCGAGAGCATTACCGCCGACGGCTCCATCAAGCGAGGTTGCGGCCTGGCGCTCTTCAACGTGCTTCAGCGCATCCATTTCTTTTACGGAGAAGATTCCGGCATGCGCGTGAAGTCCCAAGAAGGCGTGGGAACACAGGTCATCGTTGAGTTGAACGGCGAGCCGCATGAGCCGGCGCCGCTAACGGTGTAGCACGCGGTTGGATTGAGAGAAAAAGAGGGGAAGCGCATATGTCCGAAGGCTGGAACATCCTGGTGGTTGATGACGAGCCTCCCATTAGGGCTGAGCTACGCTATCTGTTGGAAAAGGATACGCGTGTAGGTCAGATTGCCGAGGCAGGCAATGTCACCGAAGCCGTGGAGTCGATTCTGTCGAACAAGCCCGACGTGCTGTTTTTAGACATTACCATGCCCGGTCGCTCGGGAATTGAGCTTGCCGAGACGCTGCAGAACCTAAAGACGCCGCCGGTCGTGGTGTTTGTGACGGCATTTGCCGAGTATGCGGCTGATGCCTATAACCTCGATGCTGTCGATTACATCGTCAAACCGGTCGAGGATGCCCGCTTGTCAAAGGCGCTCGACAAGATCGAGGCCGCCTTGGGCGCTCGCCGTGTCGTCCATGCTCCGCGCCAGCCTTTGCGCCTGACGGTGGATCGCGGGGGCAAAAAGGTGTTCATTCCCGTGGCGGATGTCTGCTACTTTGAGGCACGCGCCGATTTTTGCAACGTCGTCTGCGCCGAGGGAACATACCTGATCAATGAGTCGATTTCCTCGCTCGAGCGGCGCTTGGCCTCTGAGGGCTTTATCCGTGTCCACCGCAGCTATCTGGTCAATTTGGAAGACGTGCACAATGTCGAGATCGGTTCCACGGGTCTTATGGAGCTCAGGCTCGATCGCGTAACCTCGACGGTGCCCGTGTCCCGTCGTCGTGCTGCCGAGGTCAAGGCGCACCTGGGGCTTGCGTAGGCGGTCTGCATGCCATCGTTTACCGCCGCAGGTTTGGCATGACCGTGCGGTGGGCATAATGGGTGACATCGAATGAAATCGAAAGGATCATTATGCCCGCGCTCATTACGCATCATCTGTTTGGCGAGGAAAGCATCGACCGTCTTCCGCAGGGCGTTATTACGTCCGACGAGGAGCGCATCGCCTTTATCCTGGGAAACCAAGGTCCCGACCCGTTTTTCTTCCACATGCTCACGCCGCGCATTTCCGACTGTATGTTGCTTGCTCAGGTCA
Organism: uncultured Collinsella sp.; assembly: GCA_900541475.1. Lineage (GTDB taxonomy): Bacteria > Actinomycetota > Coriobacteriia > Coriobacteriales > Coriobacteriaceae > Collinsella. The sequence goes on along the minus strand of UQJV01000034.1, from coordinate 6,539 downwards.
TGCACCGCTCGCGCATGTCGCGCCAGTTCTCGTGCCTGCGCGACGGCGTGTCGCACCTGCAGCCGCGCGACGCCAATCTGGGTCGCGCCTTTGCGCTGGGCCTGCTGTCGCACTATGTGCTCGACCGCAATGCCCACCCCTTTGTCTACGAGCAGCAGTTTGGCATTGTAGATTCCGATCCCGAGCTCGAGGCTTCGGGCAGCCAAGTACACGCCGTGCTCGAAAGCGACCTGGACGTGCTGATGCTGCAGCTCAAGCGCGACGGTGCCACGGTCGAGGACTATCCGCCGGCGGGCGAGATCGTCACCACCGACCGCATCAATCGCGTGGCCGGTGTGCTGATGAGCTACGTCGCCGGGCGCGTGTGCGGTATCGACATCCCGGCGGGGGAGTACGCCGGCGCCGTCTCGGACATGCAGATGCTCTATCGCGCCATTGAGCCCGCCGGCTCGGCAAAGACTCGTGCGATTGCCCTGGTCGAGGGCTTGGTGCACGACTACTCGCTGCTCGACGGCCTTGCCCATCGCGTGACGACGGAGCTGCCCGAGCGCACCGGCAACCTGGGCCACCTGACATGGAAGAACCCCTTTACCGATGAGGTCTCGACCGAGAGCTTCCCCGAGGTCTTTGAGCGCGCACTGGTCGATTACGAGCTCACCGTTGCTCGCTTTATCGAGACCGGCGACATGGAGGCCGTGACCGGCCATATCAACTACAGCGGCCGCGTACTCGACGCCGACGAGGAGTTCGACCGCGAGGAATAACAAACCGTTTCAATAAGTTGCGGTGGAATAGTTCCTGAATGAAGCCCCCGGAGGCTAAACAGGGACTATTTCACCGCAACTGCGTTGGGGCGCGAGGAGTTTGTTCCGGGCAAAGGCCGCGGGTGCCGCTCTCGGCCCTTTGCCGAATCCTTACCGGCGCTTCTGTGCAATTGGGGTACGATGAACTAACTGCATATTGGGCGAATACGAAAGGGCCCCTGTCCATGAAATACACCAAGCTCGAGCGTAACTGGGTTATGTACGATGTGGGCAATTCGGCCCTCGTGTTGCTCAATACCTCGGTGGTGCCCATCTACTTTAACGCCATCAATACCGGTGCTTCCTCGGCAGACCTGGTGGTCGCTTGGGGCAACGCGCAGACGATTGCCTCGCTGGTCATTGCCATGCTCATGCCCATTCTGGGCGCGCTTGCCGACTACGCTGGCAACAAGATCAAGTTCTTCTTGGGTTTCTTCCTCACGGGCCTGGTTCTTTGCCTGGCGCAGGCTATCCCAATGTCCGCCATGGCATTTTTGACCGTGTACGTGCTGTGCACCATCGGCCTTAACTCTTCTATGACGTTCTACGACGCCATGCTGCCCGACATTACCACCGACGAGCGCATGGACGCCGTGTCCAGCTCGGGCTATGCCTGGGGCTACATCGGTTCCACCGTGCCGTTCATCATCTGCCTGGCGCTCATCATGGGTGGCCCCGCTCTTGGTGTCCCCACCATACTGGCAACGCGTCTGTCGTTTATCATCACTGGTGCCTGGTGGCTCATCTTTACTCTGCCGCTCATTCGCACCTATAAGCAAAAGTACGGTCGCGAGCGCGGTCCCGAGGACACCATCGGCCACATCGTGGGCGGTGTGTTCTCCGAGGTCGGACACACCATGCGCGAGATCGCCCACAACAAGACCGTGCTGGTCTACATGATCGCGTTCTTCTTCTATATCGATGGCGTCCACACGGTCATTTCCATGGCCACCAGTTACGGCTCGGCTTTGGGCATCGATTCGACGCAGCTGGTCCTGGCGCTGCTCGTTACGCAGTTTGTGGCTTTTCCGTCTGCCATCATCTACGGCAAGCTCGCCGGACGCGTGGGCACGCTCAACATGATCCTGGTGGCCGTCGCTGCCTACATGGGCATTGTGCTGTTCGCCGCGTTCTTCCTAAAGACTGCCTTTGAGTTTTGGGTGCTTGCCATTATGGTCGGCCTGTTCCAGGGCGGCGTGCAGGCGCTCAGCCGTAGCTACTTTGGCCGCATTATCCCCAAGGAAAAGTCCAACGAGTACTACGGCTTCTTTGACATCTTTGGTCGTTATGCAAGCGTTATGGGCACCTTCCTGGTGTCGATCGTCACCTCGCTGACCGGCAACCCGTCGCTGGGCGTCCTTTCCATTGGCGTGCTGCTGATCGTTGGCTTTATGCTGCTGGTCCGCCTGTCCCGCATGACTCGGGCGGCGGAGCATGCCGCATAGGAGCGAGCGGCTATTGTGCCTGTCCACGGTACTCTTTTGGGGTTATCCGCAATAAACATTGCGACTTGCGAGCAATGATTTGCCCAAGTGGGTATGATGGAATCAGCTAGGTCGCGGGGCGTCGCCTGTGTTTGGCGGCGCCCCGTTTTTGTGTTGCAGGGAGGGAAGGCATGAACGCCACGGTTGTGATTCCAACATATTGGGCGGGCGATGATGCCCGTGCAAACGCTCCCGGCGCCTATGACCACTCGACGAAGCTTGACGCCACCAATCCCGAGCTCGACCGCTGCCTGGCCTCGCTCGAGCAGGTGCGCGACATTCCGAGGATTATCCTTTTGGTGGTCTGTCCCATCTCGGCTACGGCGGATGTGTCGAAGCGCGTGCACGAAATCGTCAACGCGCACCCTACGCTCAAAGTCACCGTAGTTACCAACACCCAGGCATCGCGTATCGCCGACCGTGTGGCGCAGATTGCTCCCAAGGGCTCGGGCGAGTGCGTGAGCCTGCGCGGATACGGCGCCATTCGCAATATGGGGCTTGCCTGCGCTGCGGTGCTCGGCCACGATGCCGTCGTCTTTTTGGATGACGACGAGACCGTTATCGATGCCGACTTTATGAAGCGCGCGACCTATGCGCTGGGCCAGCAGACGCGCCAGGGCCTGCCGATTTTGGTTAAGAGCGGTTACTTTTACGATCGCGACGGATCGCCGTTGGCGCCCACGGACAAGGTGGGCATTTGCCATCGTTGGTGGACCAAGCGCATCGAGTTTAATCGCTGGATGAAAAAGGCGCTCTCGGGCACCCGTATCTCGCGTTCAAACTACGTGTGCGGCGGCCTCATGGCACTTCATGCCCGCGCCTTTACCCGTGTGGCGTTTGACCCGTTTATCACCCGAGGCGAGGACCTGGACTACCTCTTTAACATGCGCATGTTTGGCTACGACGTGTGGTTTGACAACGAGTGGACCGTTCGTCACCTGCCGCCCGAGTCCGAGAAGCGCTCACCGCGCTTTATGCAGGATGTGTATCGCTGGTACTACGAGCGTGCCAAGCTGACATTTGCCGCGCACCAGCAGGAGCTCGTTCCCGTCACGGCCGCGTCGCTCATGCCCTATCCGGGCCCGTGGATTTCGCGCGAGCTCGACGACCGCGTGCGCAAGACCGCCATGGTCCGCAGTATGTTTACCCGCGAGCACGAGGGGTATCTACGCATTTGGCGCCACGGTATTGACGAGGCCAAGACCTACGCGCGCCAAAACGCTGCAAGCTACCTGCGTTTCCAGAGCTTCTGGCCCAAGATCATGGACGGGCTCTGGCGCGACGCACAACTGACCAGCATCCTGGAGGGGACTGAATGATCGACCGCCGCGCCCAGCGCGATAACTCAATATCAATCTTTCGCGTGATCGCCGTTGTCTGCGCCATTTGCGTGCTGGTGTACTTTATTTTCGCCCTGGCGACCGGAATCGAGCCAATCGCGACCGTGGTCGCCTGCGCACTGCTGTGCATCTTTCTGTGCATTTTTATCTATTTGACGCTCAATCCCGATTCGGTGCGTTCGCAGTACACCGAAGAGACACTCTCGGTGGCCTCTGCCATGCTCGAGGACATCAAAGGCGGCCTGACGCAGGAGTCGGCGCGTCTGGTGTGCCAGCGTATTTTGCCCGAGACGCGCGCCATGACGGTTGCCATCACCGACGAGGGCAACGTGCTGGCCTGCGCGGGCGAGTTCGAGGAAAAGCTACTGCCCGATTCGCCCATCCACACACTTGCCACGCGCTACGTCATCGAGCACGGTATCGTCCAGTCGTTCAACCGTGTGGTGGACGTGGTGGGTTCGGATGGCTCGCACAACCATGTTCCTGCCGGCATCATCGCTCCTATCAAGGTGGGCGACCGCACCGTCGGCACGCTCAAGTTCTACTACAAGACCCCGCGTGCCGTCGACCGCACTCAGTACGCGCTTGCCTCGGGTTTTGCCGAGATCCTGTCCACGCAGCTCGCCATCCACGAGCTCGAGGTGCAAAAGGAGCTCACGGCCCGTGCCGAGGTGCGTGCCCTGCAGGCGCAGATCAACCCGCATTTTCTGTTCAACACGCTCAATACCATCGCGTCGTTTACGCGTACCGACCCGCTGCGCGCCCGCGAGCTGCTGCGCGAGTTCTCCTCGTTCTATCGCGCCACGCTCGACAATTCGGGCTCGCTCATTCCCGTGTCGCGCGAGGTCGCACAGACCAAACGCTACCTGACGTTTGAGAAGGCGCGTTTTGGCGAGGATCGCGTGCTAGCGACCTTCGACGTGTCCGAGGACGTCGAGGACACGCTGGTGCCGGCATTTGTAATCCAGCCGATCGTCGAGAATGCCGTGCGCCACGGTATGGGCGACGGCGATGCGCTGGGGATCGATGTGTCGGTCCACAGGGATGGCGAAGATGCGATTTTGATTGCGGTCGCCGATGACGGCGTGGGCATGGACGAAGGCACCGCTGCCAGACTGTTTGACGAACGCTCCGCCCGTCCCGACGCCAACTCCCCGCAGGGCGGCGGCGCCGGTGTGGCCATGCACAATATTTCGGAGCGCATCCATCGCTTTTATGGGCCGCACTCCTATACGCGCGTCGAATCGGCCCCGGGCAAGGGTACTAAAGTGTTCCTGCATCTCGATTTGTCGGAGAGCATCTTCGACATTCAAGAGTAGAATAATAAGTTATGGGTTTAACGCTAGTTGGCGGATGCCCGACGTAGTTAGTTGACGAAAGGTTTTATCCCTATGCTGCGTGCGATGATTGTGGATGATGAGGCCCCGGCCCGATCGGAACTTCGCTTCTTGCTCGAGCAGACGGGCAAGATCGGCACGATCACAGAAGCGTCGAGCGTTCGCTCCGCCATCGAGATGCTTATGGAGAGCCGCGTCGATGTCGTGTTCCTCGATATTTCGATGCCTCGCGCTTCGGGTCTGCAACTTGCCGAGGCACTGCATAAGCTTAAGAATCCGCCGGCGATCGTATTTGTAACCGCATACAGCGATCATGCGGTCGAGGCGTTTGATGTGGATGCCGTCGACTATCTGATGAAGCCGGTCGAGGAGGCTCGTCTGGATCGAGCAATCGATAAGGTTATGCAACGCGCCAAGCCTGTCACGGACAGCAAGGTGACCATCGAGCGCATTCCGGTGGAAAAGGGCGGCCGCAAGGTCCTCATCCCCGTGGACGACATTCGCTTTATCATGGCCAAGGACGATTACTCCTGCATCTATACGGTCGACGATCGCTTTTTGTCGACGACCTCGCTGGCACAGTTCGAGGCCAAGCTCTGTGACTTTGGCTTCTTCCGCGTTCACCGCCGCTATATCGTCAACCTGGCGTGTGTCACCGACGTCGAGACGGTTCCCTCGGGCGCTATCCAGCTGGGCATTACGGGCGTTGACGAACGCGTACCGGTTTCGCGCCGTCGTGTCGTACCGCTCAAAAAGGCCCTGAGCCTCTAGTACACTGGCCCCGCAGCCCTGTAGACCAAAATCGTCTGCGGAGCCGTGGGGCTTTTTGCATGAATGCACCAAATCGTTTTGCGGAAGGGATCCCATGAACAGTGCAAGCGCCAAGCGTATCGACATTATCTCGGACACCCACGGCTATCTTTCGCCTGCGCTCCTGGACGAGCTTAAGGGTGCGGATTTGATTATCCACGCCGGCGACCTTACGTCGGAGATGGACTACGAGCACCTGCGCACCATCGCCCCCGTGCGAGCGGTGCTGGGTAATAACGACTACTACCGCGACTACGGTCCCGATGTGGACCGCTTGGCACTCTTTACTTACGAAGGACTCAAGTTCGCCGTGGCCCACTACCGCGAAGACCTTCCGGTGGGATCCGTAGACGTAGCCATCAACGGCCACACCCACGTAACCAAAGAAGCCCAAGTGGGCCGCTGCCTGGTCCTCAACCCAGGCAGCGCCAGCTACCCCAGAGGCACCCGAGGCCCCACCATGGCCAGAATGCTCGTAAAAGACGGCCATGTCATAAGCACCAAGTTTATTGACTTGGACTAACCGCAACAAAAACGGGGGATGTAAAACTGCATCTCCCGTTTTTTATGAGCCAAAGGCCGAGTTTCAACAAGAATAATCAGACCACCCCCGCCGAGGAGCACGCGGGCTAGCCGCGCAGCGGCGCACGCCCGCAAAACTGGTTGAACAATGTGACGGCAGGGAGGGTCTCCGGGGCCGAGGGCGGGGGTTAAGTTTGTCGCGAGTTCCGCACGCAAAGGAAAGCACTTAATGTGCTTTCCGTC
>UQJV01000033.1 GCA_900541475.1 uncultured Collinsella sp. | reverse complement strand
ACGCGCATAAAGAAAGCCTCCCATTTCTCATGTCCAAGAAATGGGAGGCAGTTCAGTGCGAGCTGCAGGGTCTTTTGTCAAGCGATGCGACAAAAATGATCCGTTTTCCTCCGTCCCCAAGGGATCAGTGGGTTAGCCCTCCTTGCGGACCTTTTGCAGATAGCGGTAGACGCTGGGCTCAGAGATTCCAAGCGCGGCGGCAGCGCAGGCAACGGCGCCCTTGAGCATAAACACGCCGTTGCCGTTGAGATGGCGGATAACATCGACGCGGTTGGCCTGGCCGAGCGAGGCGACATCCTGCCCGCGGCTTTCGAGCAGCTCGGAAATACTGCGGTCGATGAGCTCCTGCGTGGACTCCGAAAGGCTTTCGACCTCGATGGGGGAGGGCTCGGTGCGTGCGGGAGCGGCGTCAAAGCAGGCCATAAGCTGCTGGGCCATGGCACTGATGTTGCGCACGGTCGAAAGATCAGTGTTGACGCAGAGCATGCCGACGATCTCGCCGTCCTCGCGAATGAAGTACGTTGCGGATTCCAGCGTCTTGCCGCCGGCACCGCGGCCTTCGTAGCCCGTAATGAACGGCAGATCGCGATATGTACCATCGTGCATGATCTTGAGTGCCAGATCGGTGGCGGGACCGCCGACCTTGCGGCCGCTCACGATGCCGTTGCGAATATCGACGATGGCGTGGTCGGGATCCGAGAAATCGTGCAGCACGATTTCGCTGTTTTTGCCGAGTATCTGCTCCAGGAAATCGACCATCGGCAAAAAGCGACGTACGGTCTCGTTCACGGGCAACTCCTTTGGGTGAAATCGGAAATGTTCATAACAATTTTTTCTCATGGTAACACGGTGTCTATTGACTCGCATATTCGCAGGTACATTGCGTAATACGGACGAGCGGTAGGAATTTGGCGGTAAACGGTCGACCAAAAGAAAAGTTAGATGTTATTTTGACCAGACACTTTCCTGACCTGCGGAAATGCATTGCCTCAGCTCAAGAATAGTCTGATAACAAAAAATTATTATTGAGAATGAGAATCATCTTTAATACGATATGCAACGAAGGCACAACCTCACCCCCGCACTGCGTCACAATAGAGCGTTAGATGCGAAAACAACTACTTCGAGGATTGGTGGTCAAATGGCCCAGGAGACGGTTACGAACGGCACTGAAGCCCTGTTCACTCGCGAAGGCATGCCGCCCGTTAAGGAAATGATCCCGTGTGCCCTTCAGCACGTACTGGCATCGTTTGCCGGCATTATTACCCCGGCGGTCATCATGGCCGGCGTCTACGGCTTTAATAGCCAGCAGAGCACCGACATCATTCAGGTTGCGCTTATTCTTTCGGCAATCGACACGGCCCTTCAGGCCTTCGCTCCCTTCCGTCGCATCGGCGGCGGCCTGCCCATCGTCATGGGCGTTTCGTTCGCGTTCCTGCCGGCCCTGCAGGCCATGGGCGCCTCGGGCTTTAGCTTTGGTGCGCTGCTGGGCGGCGAGATTGTCGGCGGTGCCGTCGCGGTCCTCTTTGGTTTGGCCTACAGCAAGATTAAGTGGCTGTTCCCGCCCGTCGTGACCGGTACGGTCATCTTCTCCATCGGCGTTTCGCTGTATCCCACGGCCGTCAAGTATATGGCTGGCGGCATGGGCACGCCGCTGTGGGGCACCCCGCAGGCCTGGTGCGTCGCTCTTATCACCTTCGCCGTGGTCTTTGCGCTCGCCAACTTTGGCAAGGGCACGCTCAAGCTGGGGTCCGTGTTCTTTGGCATGATTGTTGGCATGATCGTTTCGATCCCCTTTGGCATGATCGACTTCTCCAGCGTTGCTACCGCTCAGGTCTTCGCCCTTCCCAAGCTCATGCCCTACGCGCTCGAGTTTGATCCCGAGGTCTGCATTACCCTTGCCGTCGTGTTCCCCATGGTTGCCATCCAGGTTATCGGTGACGTCTCCGCCGCCTGCCTGGGCTCTATCGACCGTATGCCCACCGAGCGCGAGCTCTCCGGCGCTATCGTGTCCCAGGGCCTCACCTCTATGGTCGGCGGCCTGCTGGGCGGTCTTCCCACCAGCGCCCTTGGCCAGAACGTGGGCATCATCTGCTCCAACAAGGTCGTCAACAAGTGGGTCTTTGTGATCATCGCGGCCGTCTTTGCCATCGCCGGTCTGTTCCCGCAGCTCTCTGCCGTTCTTTCCGCTATCCCGCAGCCCGTCATCGGCGGCGCGACCGTCGGCGTCTTTGGCACCATCACCATGAACGGCGTGCGCATGTTCACCCGCGAGGGCCTCACGCAGCGCACTACCACCATCGTTGGTACCTCCGTCGTCTTTGGCCTGGGTATCTGGATGGCCAGCGGTTGCCTTGCCGGTGAGGGTATGCCCACCTGGGTGCCCACCGTCATCGGCTCCAATGCTGTAACCCCCACCGCCATCATGGCCATTGTCCTTAACCTGATCCTTCCGCAGACGCCGGTCGTGGCTCAGCACATCGATGCTGCCAAGGACGCTGCCGTGGATCTGGTCTTGCCCGAGAGCAAGAAGTAACCAATTCGGTGCTATTCGTCGGCGGGCGCATCGCCTCGTCCGCCGACGCCATGCGGCGCCAAGCCGCACTTCAAAGGGTTTGTCCCTTTGGTGAAGCGTTGACGGGAGAGGGCCCGTTTCCGGTGTAGGCCGGCGCTTCGCACTCCGCCATGTCAGAGGTGTCAAACCCCGCCTCTGATGTTGAAGGGAGCATCCATGCTTCTGGTCGCTAACGGTTCCGTCTTTACCCGCAACGCTCAGACCCCGTTCATTCCAAACGGTGCGGTCGCCATTGACGGAGATACGATCGTCGAAGTGGGCCCCGAGTGCGAGCTCAAGGCCAAGTACCCGGATGCCGAGTACGTCGACGCCCGGGGCAACCTCATCATGCCCGGACTCATCAACTGCCACACCCACATCTACTCGGGTCTGGCCCGCGGCCTTGCCATTAAGGGCTGCAACCCCACCAACTTCCTGGAGAATCTTGAGCAGCAGTGGTGGAAGATCGATGACAACCTGACGCTCGACGGCACCAAGGCCAGCGCCTATGCCACGATTCTTGACTCCATCCGCGATGGCGTCACCACGATCTTCGATCACCATGCGAGCTTCTGCGAGATCCCGGGAAGCCTCTTTACCATTAAGGATGCAGCTCAGGAGCTGGGCATGCGTTCATGCCTGTGCTACGAGGTCTCCGATCGTCGCGGCCAGGAAAAATGCGACCAGGCCATTGCCGAGAACGCCGAGTTTGCCCAGTGGGCCGCCAAGGAGCGTCGCGATAACGATAACCACATGATCGCCGCCATGTTTGGCGGTCACGCCACCTTTACGCTGTCGGACGAGACCATGGACAAGATGGCCGAGGCCAACAACGGCCTGACCGGCTTCCACATCCATGTGTGCGAGGGCATGAATGACGTGTGGGACTCCCGCCTCAATCGCGGCGGCATCAGCCCCGTCGAGCGTCTGCTGCAGCACAACCTGCTGGGTCCCGACACCATGCTCGGCCACTGCATCCACGTGACGCCTGCCGAGATGGATATCGTCAAGGAGTCCGGCACCTGGCTCGTCAACAACCCCGAATCCAATATGGGCAACGCCGTGGGCTGCGCCCCCGTGCTCGAGTTCTTCCGCCGCGGTATCCCCGTGTGCATGGGCACCGACGCCTACACCCACGATATGCTCGAGAGCCTTAAGGTCTTCCTGATCATTCAGCGCCACAACGCCGCCATGCCCAACGTGGGCTGGTGCGAGGCCATGACCATGCTGTTCGAGAACAACGCCAAGATGGCGAGCAAGTACTTCGATCGCAAACTCGGCGTGCTCGAGGCCGGCGCCGCCGCCGACGTCGTCGTTATGGACTACAAGCCCTTTACGCCGCTGAGCGAGGAGAACATCGACGGCCACATGCTCTTTGGCATGATGGGCAAAAACTGCCGCACCACCATCATCAACGGCCGCGTCCTGTACAAGGATCGCGAGTTCGTTGGCATTGATGAGGACAAGATCAACGCGTGGACCATGGCCGAGTCCAAGAAGCTCTGGAGCACGCTCAACGATCGCGTGTACTAATCCAACTGGAGATTCGCGCGCGTCGGATGTTTCGCCGCATCCGGCGCGCGCATAGGCGGCCTCCGCGGGGTCGCCGGCGCTGTGCTAGCGCTACACCGTATTTGCGCCCGTCGCGCGGTCTCGCCGGGCGTTACAGAGAGGAGCTCATTATGAGCGACATCATGAGGCCGATCCCGTTTTCGCAGCTGATGAACTGGATCATCGAGGAGCACAAGACCCAGGACGCCATCTTTGGCGTGCGCAAGATGGTCACGACCAACCAGGAGGGCGCGCTTCCCATTTTTGACGAGCGCATCGAGACTCCGTTTGGCCCGGCCGCCGGTCCCAATACGCAGCTGGCCCAGAACATCGTGGCCTCTTATGTGGCCGGTTCCCGCTTCTTTGAGCTCAAGACCGTCCAGGTTATGGATGGCGAGGAGCTCTCCAAGTGTGTGAACAAACCCTGCATTGTGGCGCAGGACGAGTGCTACAACTGCGAGTGGTCGACCGAGCTCGAGGTCCCGCAGGCCTTTGCCGAGTACGTGAAGGCATGGTTCGCCTGCCACCTGATCGCTCGCGAGTACGGTCTGGGCAGCCCGGACGGCTTTGTCTTTAACATGTCCGTGGGTTATGACCTCGAGGGCATCAAGAGCCCCAAGGTCGACGCCTACATCGAGGGCATGAAGGACGCCAGCGGCTCCGACGTCTGGAACGAGTGCCGCACGTGGGCGCTCGCTAACCTGGACAAGTTTGAGCATGTCGATGCCGCGTTTGTCGAGTCCATCCCGGCGCGCGTCTCCAACTCCATCACCGAGTCCACGCTGCATGGCTGCCCGCCGGCGGAGATCGAGCGCATCGCGACCTATTTGATCACCGAGAAGGGCCTCAACACCTACATCAAGTGCAACCCCACGCTGCTGGGCTATGAGTTTGCCCGCCAGCGTCTGAACGAGCTGGGCTTTGACTACATCGTCTTCGACGATACGCACTTCCGCGAGGACCTGCAGTGGGCTGACGCCGTGCCCATGTTCGAGCGCCTGATTGCCCTGTGCGCCGAGCGCGGCCTGGAGTTTGGCGTCAAGCTGACCAACACGTTCCCCGTCGACGTGACGAGGAACGAGCTGCCCTCCACCGAGATGTACATGTCGGGCCGTTCGCTGTTCTCACTGACCATTGAGGCCGCCCGTCGCATTACCGAGCAGTTCGATGGCAAACTGCGTATCAGCTACTCCGGCGGCGCCACGGTCTACAACATCCGCGCCCTGTACGATGCCGGCATTTGGCCCGTCACCCTGGCGACCGACGTGCTCAAGCCCGGTGGCTACGAGCGCTTTAGTCAGATGGCCGGCGAGTTTACCGACCTGGATGGCAAGCCGTTCGCGGGCGTCTCTCTCGAGGCCGTGACGGCGATTCAGACCGACTCGCTCACCAACCCGCTCTACAAGAAGCCGCTGCGCCCGCTGCCCGATCGCAAGGTCGCCGGCAAGAGCTCGCTTTCCGACTGCTTTACCACGCCGTGCCGCACGAGCTGCCCCATCCAGCAGGATATTCCCGCCTACCTGGCGGCTGTTGACGAGGGCCGCTACGAGGACGCGCTCAACATCATCATCGAGCGCAACGCCCTGCCGTTCATTACCGGCACCATCTGCCCGCATCCCTGCGGCCGCGCTTGCGAGCGTGCGTTCTACGAGCCCGAGGGCGCCCAGATCCGCGCCAGCAAGCTCAAGGCCGCCCGTGAGGCCATGACCGCCGTGCTGCCCAGGCTGCGTGCTCAGACCATCGCCAACGACGGCGAGCGCAACGTTGCCGTTATCGGTGGCGGCCCGGCCGGACTGGCGACGGCGTTCTTCCTGACGCGCGCCGGCGTGCCCGTCACCATCTTTGAGGCCCGCGATTCGCTCGGCGGCGTGGTCCGTCACGTGATTCCCGAGTTCCGTATCGCCAGCGACGATATCTCCCACGATGCCGAGCTCTGCCTGGCCTTTGGCGCCAAGGTGCAGCTCAATGCCCGCGTGGAGTCCATCGACGAGCTCAAGGCCCAGGGCTTTACCGACGTGGTCGTGGCCACCGGTGCCTGGATGCCCGGCTCTGCGGGCCTGGGCGAGGGTGCCGAGCTCGATGTGCTGGAGTTCCTCGAGGCCGCCAAGAAGGGCGAGAAACTCGAGCTGGGTGAGGATGTCGTGGTCATTGGCGCCGGCAATACCGCCATGGACGCGGCCCGCGTGGCCAAGCGCCTGACCGGTGTGAAGAACGTGCGCCTGGTGTATCGCCGTACCAAGAAGCAGATGCCTGCCGACGAGGAAGAGCTTGATTTTGCTCTTGCTGACGGCGTTGAGTTCTGCGAGCTGCTGGCTCCCAAGGCACTCAACGGCGCCGTGCTGACCTGCGACGTTATGGAGCTTGGCGAGCCGGATGCAAGCGGCCGTCGCAGCCCTGTCGCCACGGGCGAGACTGTTGAGCTTCCCGCCACCACGGTGATCTGCGCCGTGGGCGAGGGCATCGACGCCAGCCTGTACGATGCCGCGGGCGTCGAGCACGACCGTCGCGGCCGCCTTGCCGCCACCTCCACCGGCGTCGAGGGCGTCTGGGCTGCAGGCGATTGCCGTCGCGGTCCGGCCACCGTGGTCGAGGCTATTGCCGACGCCGCCGAGGTCGCCCGTGCCATCGCCGGCGTGGACTTTAACAAGTACGCCGACTGCAACGAGCAGGCCGGCCGCGAGAACACCTGCTACGAGCGCAAGGGGTCGCTGTGCCGCGACAAGCGCAACTGCACCAAGACCCGTTGCCTGGGCTGCGGCTCGGTGTGCGAGGTCTGCTGCGACGTGTGCCCCAACCGCGCCAACGTGGCAATTAAGGTGCCGGGTCTGGCCAAGCATCAGGTCGTCCACGTCGATGGCATGTGCAACGAGTGCGGCAACTGCGCCGTGTTCTGCCCCTACCAGGAGGGTCGTCCCTACAAGGACAAGCTCACCCTGTTCTGGAGCGAGGAGGACATGGAGAACTCCGAGAACGAGGGCTTCCTGGCCGTGGACGAGGACCACTTTAAGGTTCGCGTCGCCGGCACGGTCCGCACCGTCTCGGTCGATGCTGTCAACACCGGCCTTCCCGAGGCCGTCCGCCTGACCATCAGGGCCGTGCGCGACAACTATTCGTACCTTCTTAAGAAATAGGCGAGTCTCTTATGGCCAAATCCATTCAACATAACGTGGCCTACGTTGCCTGCGGAAGCGGCTGCGCCTCCGCAGGCGGCGACGCCCGCTGCAGCGAAGGCTGCATTGGCTGTGGCGCCTGCGTCACGGCCTGCCCCCACGGCGCCATTGCGCTGGTCGATGGCATCGCCCGCGTGGACCGCTCAAAGTGCACGGGCTGCGGCCTGTGCGGCATGGCGTGTCCGCAGCGCGTGATTGCCTTCGTTCCCGGCTACCAGAACATCCTGGTGCGCTGCAACAACACCGATAAGGGCGCCATTGCGCGCAAGATCTGCGACACGAGCTGCATCGGCTGCGGCATGTGCGCCAAAAAGTGCCCTGCCGGCGCAATCCGCATCGAGGACAACTGCGCCCACATCGACGGCGCCGACTGCCTGTCGTGCGGCATGTGCGCCGTTGTGTGCCCGCATGGCGCCATCCACGACCGCACCGGCATCGCCGCCGGCGTGTAGAAGGGAAGCACCATGGCACAGGAATTCACTTTTACCGTTAACGGCGTCGAGCGCACGACGACCCAAAACAAGCCGCTGCTTCGCTACCTGCGCGACGACCTGCACATCCATTCCGTCAAGGACGGCTGCTCCGAAGGTGCTTGCGGCACCTGCACCATCCATGTGGACGGTGCGGCCGTCAAAGCGTGCGTGCTGACCACCGCTCTTGCCGCCGGCCGCAACATCGTGACCGTCGAGGGCCTGCCCAAGGACGTGCGCGAGGCCTTTGTGTACGCCTTTGGCGCCGTGGGCGCCGTACAGTGCGGCTTTTGCATCCCGGTATGGTCATGGCGGGTGCAGCGCTGATCGCCGAGGACCCCGAGCCCACCGAGGAGCAGATCAAGTACGCCATTCGCGGTAACGTCTGCCGCTGCACCGGCTACAAAAAGATTATCGAGGGCATTTCGTTGGCTGCTGCGGTGCTCCGCGGCGAAAAGCAGATCGACGAGGACTTGGAGCGCGGCGACGACTACGGCGTGGGCAAGCGCGCCTTCCGCATCGACGTGCGCAAGAAAGTGCTCGGCGAGGGCAAGTACCCCGACGACATCGACGACCTCGACCAGCCGGGTCTGACCTACGCCAGCGCCGTGCGCTCCAAGTATCCGCGCGCCCGTGTGCTCTCCATCGATACCTCCAAGGCTGAGGCCCTGCCCGGCGTGGTGGGCATCCTGCGCGCCGAGGACGTGCCGGTCAACCAGGTCGGCCACCTTATCCAGGACTGGGACGTCATGATCGCCCAGGGCGATATCACCCGCTGCGTGGGCGATGCCATCGTGCTGGTGGTCGCCGAGGACGAAGCGACGCTCGAGAAGGCCAAGAAGCTCGTAAAGATTGATTACGAGCCGCTGGAGCCCGTGCGCAACATCGTTGAGGCTAAGGCCGCCGACGCCCCGCGCCTGCACGACAGCTTCTTTGCCTTTGGCAACACGGTGGAGCTCAAGGACAATGTATGCCAGAGCCGTCACGTGACGCGTGGCGACGCCGCCAAGGCGCTGGCGGAGAGCGCGTTCACCGTGACGCAGCGCTTTACCACACCCTTTACCGAGCATGCCTTCTTGGAGCCCGAGTGCGCCGTCGCCTTCCCGTACAAGAACGGCGTCAAGGTGCAGTCGACCGACCAGGGTGCCTACGACACGCGCAAAGAGTGCGCCCACATGTTTGGCTGGGACAACGAGCCCGAGCGCGTGGTCGTCGAGACCATGCTCGTGGGCGGCGGCTTTGGCGGTAAGGAGGACGTTTCGGTCCAGCACCTGGCCGCGCTTGCTGCCTATAAGCTCCAGCGTCCTGTGAAGTGCAAGCTCACGCGTGCCGAGTCGCTTGCCTTCCATCCCAAGCGTCATGCCATGGACGGCACCTTTACGCTGGGTTGCGACGCCGAGGGCAACTTTACCGGCCTGGATTGCGAGATTAACTTTGATACCGGCGCCTACGCGTCGCTGTGCGGCCCGGTGCTCGAGCGCGCCTGCACGCATGCCGTCGGCCCCTACAAGTACCAGAACACCGACATTCGCGGTTTTGGCTACTACACCAACAACCCGCCCGCCGGCGCGTACCGCGGCTTTGGCGTGTGCCAGTCCGAGTTTGCGCTCGAGAGCCTGATCGACCTGCTGGCCGAGAAGGTCGGCCTGGATCCGTGGGAGATCCGCTACCGTAACGCTATCGAGCCGGGCGAGGTTTTGCCCAACGGCCAGATTGCCGATTGCTCCACGGCGCTTAAGGAGACGCTGCTCGAGATCAAGGATGCCTACTACGCGCATCCCGGACACGCCGGTATCGCCTGCGCCATGAAGAACGCCGGCGTGGGCGTGGGTCTGCCCGATGCCGGCCGCTGCAAGATTCGCGTCGAGAACGGCGTGGCTACGGTCTATGCCGCCACGTCCGACATCGGCCAGGGTTGCAATACCGTCTTTTTGCAGGACGTTGCCGAGGCATGTGGCTTGCCGCTTCGCTGCATCGCCAACGGCGAGTGCTCTACCGAGAACGCCCCCGACTCCGGTACCACGTCTGGCTCGCGTCAGACGGTCGTGACCGGCGAGGCCGTGCGCGGTGCCGCCTTCCTGCTGCGCGATGCTATGGTTGGCATCGAGGCTGGCAAGCCTGCGCCCGATGCTCCCGTGAGCGCGCATGGCGACGGCGTCAAGATCGAGTACGACGACGGTCGCGCCTATCAGCTGCACACACAGGAACTCGTCGCCGGCCAGGGTATGCATCCTCAAGATCCCGCTGCCGCCATCAAGGCGCTCGAGGGCTGCGAGTTTGGCTACGTGTACCTGGAGCCGACCGACAAGCTGGGCGCCGACGTTCCCAACCCCAAGAGCCACATCTGCTACGGCTTTGCCACGCATGTGGTCATTCTGGATGATGACGGCCGCGTGAGCGAGGTCTATGCTGCGCACGATTCCGGCAAGGTGGTCAACCCCATCTCCATCCAGGGTCAGATCGAAGGCGGCGTGCTCATGGGGATGGGCTATGCGCTTACCGAGGACTGGCCGCTCAAGGACTGCGTACCCCAGGCAAGGTACGGCACGCTCGGACTGTTCCGTGCGCCCGAGATTCCGGATATCCACGCCATCTACGTGGAGAAGGACGAGCTGCTGCCCGTGGCATACGGCGGCAAGGGCATCGGCGAGATCGCAACGATCCCCACGGCGCCCGCCGTACAGAACGCCTATCGCGCGTTTGACGGCAAGCTGCGTCCAGATCTGCCCATGGTGGATACGCCGTACAGCCGCGCCCGTCACCGTGGGTAGGGTAGGGCGCAGACGGCATTGCTGATGGGCTGTTCGCGCACAACACCAACTGTATATGCTGCACCTTTGGCCCCGGCTTCATCGCGAGCCGGGGCCTTTTGTTTGGAGCGGAAACTGTGTTCCGGATTCAAGCCTCAGAATGGGACGCGCTTTCCTTTTGAGCCTCTAGCGGAAAGCGCATCCCGGAATTCGGCTCCAGAGTGGGATGCGCTTTCCGGCTGGAGTTTCAAACGGAAAGTGCATCCCGGAATCCGCGCCTGGAATGGGACGCACTTTCCGGAACAGCCCTCAACCGGAAACTGCGTCCCAGAATTTCGCTTCAGAGTGGGATGCCGTTTCCGGCTGAACCCTCTGGCGGAAAGTTCATCCCAGAATTGACGCTCGGAGTGGGACACAGTTTCCGGATGGAACCTCAGCGGAAATTGCGTCCCAGTTTGAGCGTCTATTCCGGGATGCAGTTTCCGCTGGGCGCTTCAGCCGGAAAGCGTGTCCCGTTCTGGGCCTTGATTCCGGGACACGGTTTCCGCTAGGTATGCCATATGGAAGGCGCATCCCATTCTGAGCACTCAATCTGAGATATGGTTTCCGCGGTGCCGCCAACTGGAAAGTGTGCCCCAGTTTGATGGGCAGGCGGGCATAAGCTCAACAGCTCCTACAGCTCCACGTCGTTTAGCGATGTCGGCAGCGCAGTCTGCCGGATGCCTGCCGTCTGCAGCTTTTTGGCGAGCACTCCTGCCGAGCGGACCTCGCTGATGGTAAAGCGCAGCAGAGGGTGGCCATAGAGCGATAGGTGTGCCTCGCGCTGGCGTTCGGCAACGAGCGCCTCGGCGGTGGTGCGTCCGGCCAGCATGGTCTGGTCGGTATATTTGATGAGCCCGTCGAGCTCACCCAGCGTGAGTTCTCGTGCCTGGCGCTCCCAGGCAAAGTCCGTTCGCATGGTTTCGGTCGAATCGAAGGGGTCTGTCAGCTCGTACTGGAGCTGATCGGGCGCAAAGCCCGTTTCGATCATGACGGCTCGGGCGACCGATTCCCCACCGCTCTCGGCACGCGCGTCAGCATATTGGAGCGTGGTGAGCGCAGTGCGCACCGAGCGACCGTTGCGAGCGCCCGCTCGTTTTTCGACTGCTCCCATCAGCTGCTCTCGCGTTAGACCAAGCTTTGAGATCGCCGAATCGGCAATGGGCATGCCGTCGGCAAAACCAGTTTGCAGCAGGCAATCTGTGACCGTTTGGATGGGCGGCGTTACCGATATGCCGGCTCTGCGTATTGCTCCGGCCGGCTCAATCTGGTGTCGCTGAATATGTGCGCCCGGACGAGCCGACGGCTTTGTCGAGCTGCAAACATGCACGACGTTCAGGTGTCGCCACGAGATCTCGAGCCCCAGCAGGCAAGCTGCCGAAAACGAGCAGAACGTCCAATCGGGATGGATGATCGCAAGGGCGCGGATAATCTCGCAATGGCGTTGCGCTCGGTTGAGTTCATCCCAGCGCGTTTTTCGCGCAAACAACCCCGGCATGGGCGAGACAACCGTGCCGCCGGCGCGCCGAAGGAGCGCTTTTCGGATCGCCGTGCTCGGGGGAATCAGGCAGCGCCCCTCTTGTTCGGCTTGAGTGAGCAGTTGGTCGATGAGCTGGTCATTGCAATGGGTCATGAGCTACCGCCTCCTTTTGGGTAGCAAAAACGTATCAGCTGGAACTTGCCGCTCAGCTGATCAATAGCTGACCAAAATCTAACCATGCAGGTAGATGACCTGCTTTTGGCGACATATTTCTTGTTTGAATCGGTGGGCGGTAATCGGCGACCGTGAACGGTAACTGGATATGAAGTCTTGGTAAGTTTCGGGACGTGTACTTTTCCGAAAAAGAGCAATCTATCTGCTGTTTTGTGTTTCTGGATTGCATGTTTGAAGGCATGTGATAAGGGCTGCGGATCGTCGTCTTGTATCAACGGAAACTGTGACCCGGAATTGCCGCTCGGAATGGGACGTGCTTTCCGGACAGCCCTCAACCGGAAACCGCATCCCAGATTTCGGCTCCAAACCGGGATGCGCTTTCCCGGCGGCGTTTCTGGCGGAAATTGCGCCCCGGAATGAGCGCTCAGAGTGGGACATGCTTTCCTAACGAGGCCGCATGCGGAAACTACGTCCCGGATTCGACGCTCAGAATGGGATGCATTTTCCGGTAGAAGCTTCAGCGGAAAGTGCATCCCAGAATTCAGGCTCAGAACGGGACACGCTTTCCGGATGGCATGTTTGGCGGAAACTACGGCCCAGTTTTTGGCTCCAGAACGGGATACATTTTCCGGAACGGTCCACGTGCGGTGGCGTGCCGCCCCTTCTGCGTGCGCGATTGTCGAATTACGTTATAGCTAGCTATATTATAGAAAGATATAATATAGCTAGCTATAACGTAGAGGAAGGATGACCCTGTGTTTATCGGAAGAACAGCGGAAATGTCCGAGCTCAATCGACTGTATGGCACGGGCTCCTTTGAGATGCCTGTGATTTACGGCCGCCGTCGCGTGGGCAAAACGCGCCTTATCACAGAGTTCATCCAAGGCAAGAAGGCTATTTACTTTCAAGCACGTCGTACCAATGCAGAGGCAAACCTGCACGGCTTTAGCCAGGCGATACTTGCAGGCTCGGTTGGTGCTGCAGACGTGTCGTTTCGTAGTTTTGACGAAGCGTTCGATGCATTGGCCACCATGGCTCGCACGGAACGTTTGATTGTCGTGATTGACGAGTATCCCTATCTCGCCCAATCGAATCCAGAGATCAGCTCGTTGCTGCAAGACAAGATCGACCGCTTGTACAAAGAGACCAGGCTCATGCTGATTCTATGCGGCTCGTCTCTTTCGTTTATGGAGGAACAGGTGTTGGGCTACGAGAGCCCACTATACGGTAGACGTACGGCACAGTTTAAGATCGTGCCGCTCGATTTTACGACGACCCTCGGCCTGTGGCAGAGTATGAGTCGCGAAGACGCTGCGGTTTGCTATGGCATGACGGGTGGCATTCCTGCATATATCGAGAAAGTTGATCCTGTCGCACCGCTCAAGGACAACATCAAACGTCTATTTCTTACTCCTACGGGCTATCTCTTTGAGGAGCCGAGCAACCTGCTATTGCAAGAGTGCCGCAATCCCGAGCAATATGATGCGATCGTGCAAGCAATTGCCCAGGGACGCTCGAGGATCTCGGAGATTGCGAGCTCTACGGGAATCCCTGCGAGCAACGTAAAGAGCTATGTGGATAAGCTGGCGTCACTTGGAATTGTCGAGCGCGAGCTGCCCCTAAACGAGACGAGCAATAAGCGAGCCGTGTATCTGCTGAGCGACCAGATGTTTAGGTTCTGGTACAAGTTTGTTCCGCAGAACATCGGGCTGATTCAAAACGATATGGCCGAGATGGCGTATGAGCGCATTGAGCCGCACGTATCGGATTACATGGGTACGGTCTTTGAGCTTATATGCAGACAATACGTGTACGAACTTGCGCGGGCGGGGCAGCTCGATGTGGTTCCGGCAAGCGTTGGGCGCTGGTGGGGGACGGATAATCGCACACATACGCAGGAAGAAATCGACTTGATTGTTGACGATGGCGAGGGCGCCGCGCTGTTTGCGGAGTGCAAATGGCGCAATGAACCGACGGGTGAAGACGTGCTGCAAAAGCTCGTGCACCGAAGCGAGCTCTTTAGACGGCAACGAAAAAGCTATGCACTTTTCTCAAAAAGCGGCTTTACGCAGGGATGTCGGGATGCCGCGGAGAGTAGGGGAGACGTCAAGCTGATCTCGTTTGCCGAGATGTGAGGGCCCGTCCTGTGTTTGTGTCCGCACGAGCGCCTATTCTTACGGCAATGTAGCCGCCTATGTAGTAAGCGGCAGGCAACGGAGAAAGGCCCTAACCGTGTCAGCTGAAAAGACGCCGGGTATCTCGGCTGTCGATACGACGAACTTTGCGCGCCAGATTGTGCTGGACTTTGAGTTTGCGCCGGTGCCAAAGCAGCGCCAGCGCCGTGGACTGCGCAACGAGATTATCGAGGTCGGCGCCGTCAAGCTCGACTATCACGGCAACGTTATGGGCGAGTTCTCACAGTTTGTGCAGACGGAATTTACCGAAGGCGTTACGTTTCCCGTCCGCGAGCTTACGGGGATATCGGCCGTGGACACCGCGATGGCTGATCCTCTCTACATGGTGATCAAAAGGCTTAGCGATTGGATTGGTCGCTACTCCGCCCAAATAGTTTGCTGGAGCGGGACGGATCGTCGACAGCTTTTGACCGAGTGTCAGGCAAAGCACATCGACCTTTCCGCATTTCCTACGGACTGGGCCGACCTGCAGGCGTTTTACACCTCGATTATGGACGTAGGCAGCCACGGGTGCGTCTCTTTGAGTGACGCGGCAATGTGGTTTGGCATCGAGTTCGACGAGTCGACGGGCCACGCCCACAGCGCCCTGGCCGACGCGCGCGTAACCGCCAAATTGCTCAAGCAGATGATGGACGGGAACTACCGTGTGAGCCCGCGCGCCCAGGAAGTCCGCCAACGGTGGGGGATGGGCGAGCGAGCTCAGACGCGCCTTTCCAGCAAGTGCCCCGAGCTGGGTGGCCTGCTGCTGAAGCTGAAGGCGGAGGGGAGGTAGGGGTGCTTATTTGGCGACAGGCAGAAGGAATGGTTGCGCGAGGGATTCCGGAATCAGCATCAGAGGGCTGTGATTGAGATACTATTCAAGGACACGCTGACGCCCGTCGAGACCAAGCAGGTCAAGAGTATAGACATCGAGATAGCATTCATTGTCGAAGAGCGGCTTGCTAACATGATTCGCTGGATGGGCAGGCATAGACCCGTGACGCTGTGCGCGCTATCGTGCACAATGAGGCGTACAGGCTGCCAGAGGCGAACTGTTCCGACGAGGTTCTGAGCAACTGCATCATCGAGTACTTCTACGAGAGGGATTTGGCGGCGTAGAGCAATCTAATTTTACGCGTTTGCAGGAGGAAGCCGGTATGGCAGACGAACTTGTTTTTAGTGGTGGCGAGATAGTTTACGCCATGCCCCAACTGCCCAAAGTTACATCTGTGCCGCTGAACGGTAGCGCCGTGCTGGTTGGTTTTAAGGACGCTCCCGATGGGGAGGAGGCCCTCTTTGATTTTGACCCTCGGGCTGAAAAGGCTACGAAGCTCGACTATGAACTTGCAGCCGTTAGCGGGCTCCTCACGGGCGCGTTGAATATCCTTTGGCAGAAAGACTTCAACCTAGAGGGTGCCAAAGAGTGGGGCGACGAGAAGGTTGGCAAATTCGTTCTTACGATTGCCAAGTCTGCGGGTATGACAAAGGCGGATGCAACTCTAGAAGACGCTATTCGCTTTCTAGAGAAAGAGTTTCCTCTTGCCACGGACAAGCTGACTGCCGAGTTTGGCGGCGGGCTCCAACATCATCTGCGGGATTTCTCGCACCACCCGAGCTTGGTTGGCCTTGCGTGTTCGATCCTCTCGCAATTCACGTGCAAAGGCTATGGTACCGATACAGCCGGCCGGTTTGTCGCCTTTGACCTGCCTGCCGCCGCCTTCGATCCCGACTGCCCTCTTATAGGCAGGAACGTTCCAGAGAAGATCGCGTTTGGCACTCTGTTCTGGGCGATGCACCTCGTGAGCGACATGGCGGGGTCCAGTTCAAACCCCGGTAAGGGGACGGGCATTCCCGGCGTCGTGCTGTCCCTGCTAAATGAGCTCTCCTCCCTGCCTGTTTTTCAAGACATGCAGATTGCCTATACGGGCGAGGATATTCGCATTCAGCAATGGATCTCAAAGCTGTTTAACGGAACGGCGTTCAAAATCGAGGACGGCAAGCCCATTCGCTTCGACCTTCGGACGGAAGTCGGCCTTCTCGATCAAGCTTTAAGCCAGGTGCCAGCAGTCGTGGCCAACGAGGTTATCGTTCGTTGTCTCTACATGCTTTCAAGGCTCAAGGCCGAGCTAGAACGTTGCGAAGTGAGCAAGGTTTCCGGCTTGCACAAGCTCAAGGCTTCGCATTTTATGCCCTATAACAGCAGGGTCCTCACTCGCATGGTCACGGTTTCGAGTACTTCGTTCGTTTTGGCGAATCTAGCGACGGCGGCGGTCAGGGCGGGTATCGAATGCGAGGGGAACAAGGTCGTGTTCGCCCAGAAGCTCTTCTTGCGAATAAACTACATTGGAGTTGGACGCCTTGCGTTTGCCCTCCATGCCGACTGGGGCTATATGGCGGAGGAAATGTCCGAGGCTTGGACTGAGCGCGCCAGGCGCCGCCAGGATATCTTCGATGGATTTCACTTTTATAGCCTAGATAGAGAAACGACGAGGATTGCCTTCTCGCTGAAGCTTGCCGCCATCAACTACGACTGCGGGAACGAGAAGAACGAAGTGCGCAAAGGGCAAAAGAGGAGCTGGGCCCGCGCGTGGCAGGATTCGGTCGCGGATGGCCTAGGCATTGATGCAGACGGCTACTTTTTGAGCGAGGAAGATGCGTACGGAGCCCTTGAGACAGTTTCGCGGCGGCGAGGCGGTAAAGTGCGTGCCTTGCTTGTTGCACAGGAGTTGGTTGAGTTTCGCCCCTATTCCCAGATGGGAGATGAAGAGAAGAAGGAATACAAAGGTTTGAAGGAGAGTGGATCTTGGGTTAAACACGAATTTCCCAGGAGACAAGAAGCGGTTGATTTGGACGCCATACGTTCTCTCGAGAAACGTTGCGGGACACGCTTCCGCGAGCTTTCAGGTACATTGCCAAAGCTTTTGGTGAGCGGCGTCATTGTCGTGGCGGCGGCTGTAGGCGCAGGAGGGGCGGCCGCGGTACTCGCTCCGGATATTGCTGTCGGTATCTTCGGAGGCTCGTTTGTCGGCCTTCACGGGGCTGCGCTTGTCAATGCGAGCCTTGCTGCAGCTGGCGGCGGGGCCTTGGCCGCCGGCGGCATGGGCATGGCCGGTGGCACTGCTTTGATTACGGGCGGCGGCGCCGCGCTTGGTCTATTGGGTTCCGGCGGCGTTGCCTTGGCGGCATCGATGGGGGAGAACTACGCGCAGTTCGTGCTCGTCGAATGTTCGAGGCTCCTTGCTTTTCTTGATGTGGCAACCGACCGCTGCCCGCATGAAGGGGCCATTTTGGTGCGGAAAGCGGCCGAGGCCGTGCAGCGCAGTATCGCTGGTGTTGAGGAAGATGTCGAGAAGGAGAATGGAAAGGGGGACCGCAGGGATGACAGGTTGCTTAAGCAACTGAAGAAGGGTCTCAAGTATTTGTCCTCAACACTTGAACAGATCGAGAAGATGCAGAAGCGCGTTGGCGCCGCTGCTGAGCGCGAGTCGCTCAGCAGCTTGTTAGCATCGGGCGGCGAATAGGTCTGGGCGATCTGGCTACAATTCCCTGCCAGTATCGCCATCGATCAAGATGGCGCCGTGCTTGCCCGTCTTTTTGCGAGGCGCGATGAGCGCAACGGCGACTTGCTCGATGTCTTATTTGCCCTTCGATCAGTTCTTGTCAAGCTCCTTTAGGCGGGAGAGGCGGCGATCCAGGAGTTCGCTCTTGGCATATGAGGTAAGAAGCCCGTAAGACTGTGGCAATGTCAAAAGACATACACAAGTGTCGGTCTCTTGACATCGGATGATTTTGGGGAGTGGCGTGCAACGATTGCGCGTCACCATGACGGCGTCAGCGTTTGCCTACGTTGTAAAATCTAGTGATATGAGCATCCCGGTTGCTTCAGCGCTTTGATGCTCTCGTCTTTAGCGCCCTCCGCTCAGTGGAGGACTGACTGCAAACGGCGTAAACAAGACAAGGGGGATTGCGCAAATGAAAGCAACCGAGGCAAATCTGCTCGACCTTATGGGCGTGGCGAAGATGCAGTTCGTCATTCCCGTGTACCAGCGAGTTTATTCGTGGAGCGTAAAAGAGTGCGAGGTTCTTTGGGATGACGTCATGCGAGCGGGTCGTGATGGCGTATCGCACTTCGTGGGGTCGATGCTTTATATCCCCGAGTCCGAGAGCTCTGCCACGAGTATTTCGCGCGTGCTTCTGATTGACGGGCAGCAGCGCATGACGACGTTTTCGTTGATGATCGCTGCCTTGGCTGACTATCTGGAGGGTAATCCCGACAAGGCCGGCTTCCTTGGAGACCTCAAGGTCTCTGCGCTGCGGAAGAACTACCTCTTTAACGATGATGACTACAACGGTCTGGCGCGCTACAAGCTGGTGCTCTCGCAGGACGATAAAGAGACACTGTTCTCCATCGTGTCTGGGTCTCCCGTGCCAGATGAAAAATCGGATCGCATTGTCGAGAACCATGCGTTCTTCCGTGAAAAGATGCACGGGAAATCATTCGACCCTGCAAGGCTTTGGGCGGGGCTAAACCGCGTGCAGGTCATCGACACCAAGCTCACCGCGGGCGTTGATAATGCTCAGCTCATATTTGAGTCCATGAACTCCAAGGGCAAGCCGCTCACGCCTATTGACCTCATTCGTAACTACGTTCTTATGTCTCTTCCCAATGACGAGCAGACCAAGCTTTACGAGGGTTACTGGCACCCGCTCGAGCGCCTGTTCGGAAAAGGCGGCGAAGAAGAGTTCAATGCATTTATCTGGTACTGGCTGTGGCTCAAGGTTCCCAATAGGATGCCGAAGGAAAACGAGGCCTACTACGAGTTCAAACGCTATTTCGCTGATGACTACGATGGGGATACCGAGGGCCTGCTGAAGGAACTCCGCGAATATGCGCAAAGATATGCCAGGTTGTTCCTTGGCGAGGAGAAAGACGATGGCCTGCACCAAGTATTCGGCAGAATCGTAAGCCTTGATGTGAAGCAGATCAGGCCTCTTTTGATGCTGCTTTACTCGGTTTACGAGGGAAATATGTTAAACCATAATGCGTTTCTGCGTATCTGCGAGACTATCGAGTCGTTCCTGTTCAGGCGGGCGGTTTGCGGCAGGCTTACCACGGGCCTAAATAATTTCTTTGCCGGCATGTATCGCAACCTCGAGCAGCAGGACGATATAGAGGAGTACGTTACGGCAATGCTCCTTATCCACAGCAGCGGTATGACTGCGTACTTCCCGACAGACGAGCATTTTGTCGAGGAGTTTAAGACGCGTGACTGCTACAACCGCTTCTCCAAAAAGCGTTATTACCTGGAGCGCATGGAGAACTGGCACCACCCGAAGGAGCCCATCTCGGCTGACAATTACCAAATCGAGCACGTCATGCCCCAGACGATCGACGGTGAACATGGCTGGAAGGAATCGCTTGGCGAGAACTGGGAAGACATCCACGACAGGTTATGCAACAACCTGGGCAACCTTACGCTGACGGGCTACAACCAGGAGTACTCAAACCGGTCGTTCTCGGACAAGCTCAATCTTCCGAACGTGGGACTTAAATGCAGCCCGCTCTACCTGAACAAGTCGATTGCCTCGCATGAAAAATGGGGCGAGGAAGAGATTGGGCAGCGCGCGGACGAGCTGGCGAAAGAGGCGTGTGAGATATGGAGGTACCCCGATCTTCCGGCAGATGTCGTCGACAAGTATCGCCCCTCTCGCGGGGAGTCTGACGAGGCGCCTATCTGGACTCTGCAGGAGAATCACCCCACTTTTGCCGAAGGCGGACTCAACCAGAAGCTTTTCGATGAGGTGTGCGAGTCTGTTCTGAGTGGTAACCCTTCGTGGGAGTCCTATATAGCCAAGTACTACGTAGGCTTCAGGTCGGGCAAGCGAAAACTGCATGCCGTGCTGGAAGGCAGGACCAGCAACGGTGGTTGGATTGCCGTCGGCCTGGCAAAGAGTGTGGACGAGCTGATTGACCCGGAGGCCATGTGCCGGGACAAGCGCACGCAGGGCGGATTTGGGCCGGGTATGCCGACCTATGTCGCACTCCGTAGCGCTGACGATATCCCCGCGGTGCTCGATCTCATAAAGCAATGCTAGGTTGAAGGCCGGGAATCTAAATCCCGGCCTTTGCCAGCTCAGAATCGTCGATGGCTCGTCCGCCCGTCTACACCCTCGCAATCCCGCGCGCGGCACTCAGCAGCTCGTACTCCCTTTGGCTCCACTGGCGCAGCTCGGCCGCGCGTACGGCCTCGCGGCACAGGTCCAGAAACACCTCGGCTCCCTCGCAGAAGCACTCGCGTGCAAAGGCGCCGGATCCATCCGCAACGCACGTGCCGTCGGCAAAGAGCTTCCAGCTGGACGGCTCACGCGAGTCGTCTCCGAGCAGCTTGATCTGCAGTACGTGCGGATTGCCGGCAGCGCAGAGCTCTTCCTCGAGCATCTGCACGGTAAAGCGCATCTGGTGGGAGAGGCTGCTCTTGACCATGGCCGAGGCATAGCTGCTCGGCTCGTCGAGAAGATGCATTCGTTTTGGCTTGGCTGCCAGGTTGTGGAAGTTGCGCTCGCTGCGCACAGAGAAATTGTCCATACGGACTCCTTTCATCGATGTTGGCAGGGCCACCGTGCCTCTTGGCCGGTTGGCGTCGGGATCGTGGAGCCAACTCTCTACCCCGACTCTGGATAAAACGCGCCCGCTCCTTGCGGGCAAGATGGAGTCTATCAGCGCACGCGGACAGAAATCAAGCGCCGCCTGCGAAATGATGCGCAGACGGCGCTTGATTTCGCGGCGATTATTCGGCCTACATCCGGAAAAGTGTCGAAATCGGCACCTCAAAAGTACGGAAAAGTGTCGAATCCGACGGTCTCAACATCCGGAAAAGTGTAACCGGATGACAAAACAGCACGTAGAAGCTGGTGCTACATATGGACGCTTCAGCCGCCCCAGCCCCCGCTACTCGTCTCCGTCGTTGGGGTCGCCCTTGAGGGTGTTGATGTCCAGGTACTGGTTGTCGTCCTCTTTTTGCTGCGTTGCCGATTCGGACGCGGTGGGGCTGCGGAATAGCTGGAATCCCTCAAATGCGATCACGCCGAGTAGGGCCACGATAATCGCGATAAAGACGATCTTTGCCGCTTGGGGAAACTCAGAGAAGTGCGGCGGCTCTTCCTCGGTGTAGAAGTCGGCAAAGCGCTCGTCGTCGGTGCCGCGGGTATACGACGATGCCGATGCGGCCTTTATGCCAGCCTTGTTGTGCTCAGGAGCGGACGCGTTGGCAAACGGGCCGTTATCGTATGCGCTCGATGCGGATCCGTAGCTCTCGGTCTCAATGCGGGAGGCGCGGGGCGCGGCATCAAAGCGGTCATCGTGCGCTGTTGTTTCGTTGTAATCGGAGTCGCGCTCCTCGGCAGCTGCAAACAGCGGGTTGACCGGAATATCGAGCGCCGGCATGCCGGCCGAGGTCTCGTCCAAGTCGGCTGCGGCCCAGGAATCGAAGGCAAACTGGCGGTTGGCGAGGTCGTCCAGATCCATAACGGGCGGCTCGAGTTCGGGCTCGGGCTGGGGTTCGGGAGCCGCGTGTGTCGGCTGCTGCGGGGTGGCATACGCGGGTGCGCTGCTGGGCGCATGGCGCTGTGCCGCCGCGGCAAGGAACGCCGCCGTCTCGGACGGATCGCTGGTAGGGCGGGGCGCAGGGGCGGCCTGGCGCGGTACCTGCATGATGGGGCGGGTGGCAAAGTCATCTGCGGGCACGGATGCTGGCGCAGGCGTAGTGGCCGGAGCGGGAGCAGCGGCCGACGTAGGCTTTGGGCCTGCCGGGCGAACCCCGCCGCCCATGAGCTCATCGGCGGTCCAAGGGCGGTCGCTCATCACGTCGTCGAGACTCAACTCAAACAGATCGTCTTCGCCCTCGTCAAACGCGCGTTTCGCATGCCTGGCGGCAGAAGCGAAGCCTCCGCGGCCGTTGCGTGATGCGTTGCTCGACCCCATCTTGTTCCATCCTTTCGAAATGCTCGCATTCATCGATTATATGGAACTTGCCTTGCGGCCGACTCTCGGATTCGCGCATTCCAGAACTCGCGCCCAAAAGGGGAGGGGCGCAGGCGCGCTGACTATTTGTCGCCGGCGGCAGCCTTTGCCTCGTTGAGGTAGCTGTAGAAGCTGTATTTGGAGATGCCAAAGAACTCGCAGGCGCGTTCGCTCGACTTGGAGATGAGGAAGGCGCCGCGACGGTCGAGGTAGCCAATGGCGCGGATGCGCTCGTCTTTGGTCATGAGCGCCGCGGGCTTGCCCACAAGCTGTTCGCACTCGCGCAGCAGGTCTTCGAGCAGGTCGCCGATGTTTTTGGTAATGGGCTCGGGCTCGGTGTAGCCCGTGCCGCCGATGCCGGTAAAGGCATCGAGCGAGCGCTCAAAAGCCTTCATAAGCGTAATGTCAAAGTTAATGCTCAAAATGCCGACGGGCTTGCCCTCGTCGTTGCGGATAAAGATGGTCGAGGACTTGAGCAGCTTGCCATCGGCGGTTTTGGTGAGGTATGGCTCGCGGTCGTGCACGTCGGCGGTGCCCTCGTGCATGGACTCAAGCACAATATGGCTGGGGCCGTCACCCAGTTTGCGCCCGCTGACGTGGCCGTTTTCGATCACTACGATGGAGTGGTCCACATCCTCGGTCTCCAGGTCGTGGACGACGACTTCGCAGTTGGGGCCAAATTGGAGCGCCAGACCGTGTGCAAGGCGCTTATAAAACTCAATCTGTGCGGGGGTCATAGGTGCCTTCCTAAAAATTAGTTTGGGCTCACTGTGCCATAAACCCCACTTGTTCGCAAATAACGAAAGCGTCGCTGCGTTATCTGACCGTTCGGCGGGAAAAAGGTACCGATTACGGCAACAAACAATTTGTTAGGTTTTCCAATCAAAAAGTGTGATAGAACAGTGCTAACAAACTTTTTGTTTGGCATCCACATAAAAGTTCAGTCGCAGGAATGGGAATGGGCTGAAACGCGTATGCGGGGGCCGGCAAGAGAGAACTTAAGGAGTTCACCGTATGGCCGATAAGATCCAGTGGGCGGGCAACACGATGCCCAAGAGCGATGACAAGCACTTGGGAATCATGAGCCTCGACCACGTGAAGAAGGCCCGTGCCTTCCACCAGTCGTTCCCCCAGTACACCGTCACTCCGCTTGCCCGCCTGGACGGCCAGGCCGCGCGCCTGGGCCTGTCCAACCTGTGCGTTAAGGACGAGAGCTATCGCTTTGGCCTCAACGCTTTTAAGGTTCTGGGCGGTTCGTTTGCCATGGCCAACTACATTGCCGACGAGACCGGCAAGGACGTTGCCGAGTGCACCTTCGATTACCTGACCTCCGATCAGCTTGCCAAGGACTTTGGCCAGGCCACCTTCTTTACCGCCACCGACGGCAACCATGGCCGCGGCGTGGCGTGGGCTGCCAACAAGCTGGGCCAGAAGGCCGTCGTGCACATGCCCAAGGGTTCCACCAAGCCCCGCTTCGATAACATCGCCGCCGAGGGCGCCACGGTGACCATCGAAGAGGTCAACTACGACGAGTGCGTGCGCATGGCCGCCGCCGAGGCCGATGCCTGCGAGCGCGGCGTCATCGTTCAGGACACCGCCTGGGAGGGCTACGAGAAGATTCCGTCTTGGATCATGGAGGGCTACGGCACCATGGCTTCCGAGGCTGCCGAGCAGCTGCGCGAGATGGCCATCAACCGCCCGACGCACGTCTTTGTCCAGGCTGGCGTGGGCTCGCTGGCCGGCGCCGTGGTGGGCTACTTCACCAACCTGTATCCCGATAACCCGCCCACCTTCGTTGTGGTCGAGTGCGCTCCGGCCGCCTGCCTGTACAAGGGTGCTGCCGCCGGCGACGGCGATCCGCGCATCGTGGACGGCGACATGCCCTCCATCATGGCCGGCCTGTGCTGCGGCGAGCCCAACATCCTGGGCTGGGATATCCTGCGCAACCACACCACTGCCTTCGTGTCCTGCCCCGACTGGGTCACCGCTCGCGGCATGCGCACCCTGGGTGCTCCCGAGAAGGGTGACCCGCGCGTCATCTCCGGCGAGTCCGGCGCTGTGACCACCGGCCTGGTCGAGACCCTCATGCTCGATCCCGAGTACGCCGAGCTCAAGGAGCTCATCGGCCTGGACAAGACGAGCTCCGTGCTCTGCTTCTCCACGGAAGGTGACACCGATCCGGATCAGTACCGTCGCATCGTTTGGGAGGGCGAGTATCCGACCTGCTAGCAGGATGACCTGTCCGGGCGGCGGAGCATATGTTTGCTCCCTGCTCGAACAGTCCTGCTCGCACGGAGAGCACATTAAGTGCTCTCCGGCTCGTGCGGAACTCGCGACGGAGCAAACATAT
>UQJV01000032.1 GCA_900541475.1 uncultured Collinsella sp. | reverse complement strand
CACGGCGGGCGATTTTCTACGCATGCTTCATCGCGTGGGGGCGGGGTGCGGGGCGCGCGGGGCCCGTGGTTTGCGGCCGGCCCGGCGATGGATGCGTTACTGGATGCGAGTTCGGCAGTAGGGGCAGACCTTCCAGTGCGCGTCGAGCGGGCGATGGCAGCTGGGGCACACGTTGCGAACCTGGGTGTCGCACACGGGGCAGACGACAAAGTCCTTCTCGATGGGGGCGCCGCACTGCGGGCAGGTGCCGTACTGGGCAAGCTGGCGCTCGCGCAGGGCCATGTCCAGCTCCTGCTCCTCGCGGTCGGCCGCGTAGGAATGCGGGCGCAGGACCAGGTAGGCGATGAGGCCCACAAACGGGATGAGGGCGATGATGCCCCATGCCACGTAGGCACTGGCACCGCGGCGGCGAGCGTCGATGAACACATAGACGACCGACAGCACGTACAGGGCGATGATAAAGCCAACAAAGGCATAGACGACGCCCATAAGCTGCGGCGACATGAGCTCGGAGATGTACTTGGACATTGAGGTGTACCTTTCGGAATATTTACAGTCCGGATTAGTTTAACACGGGGGTCGTTCGAGCGGGACCCTGGTGGGGCCCGGCGGCGGCCACAGACACAAACATCTCAATCTGTAACAGGTAGAGGCGAAATCCGGGCCTAGATGTTACAGATCGAGACACAGGGGGCCTCCCCGACTTCGATCTCGATCTATAACATCTTGGGCCTCAAAACCCCTCCTACTGTTACAGATCGAGACATTCAAACTCCGTCGGAAGGTTTGTCTCGATCTGTAACATCTACGACCCAAATCATCAGCTAACTGTTACAGATTGAGACAAAAGAAAACGTCCAAGCCGAATGTCTCAATCTGTAACAGTTACTCGGCAAAAACAGGTCTAACTGTTACAGATTTAGACATTCGAAACCGGCTGATAGGTTCATCTAAATCTGTAACATCTAGGCCCCAAAACGATCCCCAGATGTAACAGACCGAGACAGAGGAATCTCTCCCTGACTTTACATCTCAATCTGTAACACATTAGGACCGATTTACCGCTCTTACTGTTACAAATCAAGACGAACGGAGGGCCCACTTGGCAAACGTCTCGATCTGTAACATCTGGAACCCAGTTCTTCTGCTTACTGTTACAGAACGAGACAAACCTCTGATACCAGGGGCGGAAGACAAGGTCATCGATGCTCCCGAGTCTCCCCTCGCCTGCCGTTGGCGGATACAGCGGGGCTGTTCACCGCATTGCCGCTGCGCTGGGGGCGTGCAGACCGTAGGATAGTCCTATTGACAGCCTGTCAACTCTTCTGGGAGGCACTGTGACAGAAACGTTTGATATCGCAATTGTGGGCGCGGGCATCACCGGGTGCGCCATCGCGCGGCAGCTCGCGCGCTATGACCTTTCCATTTGTGTGGTCGAGGCGGCCAACGATATCGCGCTGGGCGCGTCGAAGGCCAACGGCGGCCTGGTGCACGCCGGCTACGATCCTGCGCCGGGCACGGTAAAGGCGCAGGTCAACACCCGTGTTTGCGAGCTGTATGGCACCTGGGCCCAGGAGCTGCGATTTTTGTTTTGCCGAACCGGTTCGATGGTGCTGGGGTTTAACGACGAAGACCGCGCGCACCTGGAGAAGCTGCGTCAGAATGGCCTGGCCAACGGCGTGCCCGAGCTGGCGATCATTGGCCCCGACCGCATCCACGAGCTGGAGCCGCGCGCGAGCGTCAGGGCGACGTGTGCGTTGTGGTGCCCCTCGACCGGTTACGTCGACCCGTTTGAAGTGGCCATCGCCGCGCTGGAGAACGCGGTCGCCAACGGCGTGACGTTTATGCGCTCCACACCGGTGGAGGCGATTGAGGTTTCTGGCAGCGAGGCAACTGACGGGGCTGCACGCTTTACGCTGGTGACGCCAGCCGGCGACGTGCGCTGCCGTTACCTGATTAACGCCGCGGGCAACGGTGCCGCGGACATCTCGCATATGGCGGGCGCCGAAGAGTTCCAAATGGTCTGGCGCCAGGGCAACATTGTGGTACTGGACAAGGAGCCGTGTGCGCTCATGCCGCTCTATCCCGTTCCCACGCCGGTCTCCAAGGGAGTTATTGTCACGAGCACCGTACATGGCAACACCGTGATTACCGCGACGGCCGCCGTGCGCGAGCCCGGCGACACGCAGACCTACGCGACCGATGTCGACGCGCTGCTGACCGGCGCGCGCAAGCTGGTGCCCGACCTGGACACGCGCCGCGTGGTGCGCGCATTTGCCGGCGGACGCCCGGTCATTAAGGGGACGAACGACTTCTTTATTGGACAGTCCGCCGTGGTGCCAGGCCTGTTCCAGGCGGCGGGCATTCAGTCGCCGGGCGTGGCGAGCGCACCAGCCATTGCCGAGCGCATGGAGCGCGTGATACGCGAGGCGGGCGTTGCTTTGCGCGAACGGGACGATTGGGACCCGATTCGCCGTGCGCCGGACGATTTTGACCGCGCGCCGCTTGCACGCAAGCAAGAGCTCATTGAGTCCGATCCCACGTGGGGGCAGATCGTCTGTCGCTGCGAGACGGTGCCCGAGGCCGAGATCGTAGCCGCGATCCGACGCCGCCCGGGCGCGGTTTCGGTCGAGGGCGTCAAGCGCCGCTGCCGCGCCGGTATGGGTCGGTGCCAGAGTGGTTTTTGCCAGAGCCGCGTGGTGGCAATCCTAGCGCGCGAGCTGGGCTGCGACCCCAACGAGGTGCTGTTGGAGGATACCGGATCTTGGCTGGTCGAAGGACCACTGAAGGGAGTGCGCTAGGATGGCGACGGTTGATATACGCGACGAAGGCGCAGAGGCAGGAGCCGTAGCGTCGGTGTCGACGCAGGCGTTCGACGTGGTCGTTATCGGCGGCGGACCTGCCGGCATGGCGGCCGCACTTGCCGCGCATAAGGCCGGCGCGCACGTGGCCATCGTGGAGCGCGAGCAGCACCTGGGCGGCATCCTGCGCCAGTGCATCCACCCCGGTTTTGGCCTTTCTCACTTTAAACAGGAGCTCACCGGTCCCGAGTACGCGCAGCGCTTTATCGACCAGGTGCGCGCGACCGACATTGCGCTGTTCCTGGGCAGTATGGTGCTTGGGATCGATTCGGGCGAGGACGTGGGCGAACCGAGCACAGGCGAGGCCGTGGGAGCCACCGCAGTCCACACCGTCACGCTCATGAGCCGTGCCGGCATGTTGCAGCTCACCGGACGTGCGGTCGTCCTTGCCATGGGGTGCCGTGAGCGCACACGCAGCGAGATTAAGATCCCCGGCAGCCGTCCCGCCGGCGTGTTTACGGCGGGCCTGGCGCAGCGATACATCAATATCGAAAACCTCAAGCCCGGCTCGCGTGCCGTCATTTTGGGCTCGGGCGACATCGGGCTTATCATGGCGCGTCGCTGCACACTCGAGGGGATTTCTGTCGAGGGCGTGTACGAGCTCATGCCGTACGCCAACGGTCTGCGCCGCAACGTCAAGAACTGCCTGGACGACTTTGGCATTCCGCTGCACCTGTCCACAACCGTGACGCGCGTGATCGGGCACGATCGCGTGGAGGCGGTCGAAGTGAGCAAGGTCGACGAGCACCTAGCGCCCATTCCGGAGACCGAGCGCGTTGTTCCGTGCGACACGTTGCTGCTTTCGGTGGGTCTGATTCCCGAGAACGAGCTTTCGGTTGCCGCGGGCGTTGAGCTTGACCCACGCACGCGCGGCGCCGTGGTGGACCAGAGCCTGCAAACGAGCGTGCCGGGCATCTTTGCCTGCGGCAACGTGCTGCACGTGCACGACCTGGCCGACAACGTGACGACCGAGTCCGAGCGCACCGGTGCGGCTGCGGCGGCGTACGCGCTGGGTGGCAGCGCGAATGTCGAGCACGGTACTGCGGATCCGGGCTGCCAGCTCACGGTCTCCCCCGCCGGCATTGCAGGCTACGCGCTTCCGGGACGCATTACGGCTGTGGCACTCACCAAACTCAACTTCCGTGTGCGCCGACCGGTCGATTCCGCCCGCGTGCGCATTCTGGCAGGCGACGAGGAACTATTCGCTGGCAAGGTCCACCCGTTTAAACCGAGCGTAATGGAAAGCTTCCCGCTGCCGGCAAAGGTGATTCAGCGCGTACTCGACCTGGGTGTTAACGAGATTGTTCTTTCCGTCGATCCCGTTGAGGAGGCGTAAGGCCATGAGCATAAACGCGATCGAAACGCTGCAGTTCAACTGCACCACCTGCCCATCCGAGTGCCTCCTGACCGTAGAGGTAGAGCGTGACGCAGACGGCGCCGTGGTAGAGGTGCGCTCCGTGACCGGCAACAGCTGCCCCCGCGGCGATAAGTTCGCGCATCAGGAGCTCACCTGCCCCATGCGCGTGCTCACCACCACCGTAGCCGTATCCGGCGGCGACGAGGCGCTACTGCCCGCGCGCACGGCCGAAGCCATCCCGCTCGAACTCCACGCCAAGGCGATGGACCTCATCCGCGGCCTAGTGGTCAAAGCCCCCATCCGCATGGGCGACGTAGTCCTCCCCAACCTCCTAGACACCGGTACCGACCTAATCGCCAGCATGGACATCGACCCAGCCTAAGCAGCTTATTTGGGACGGTCCTTCATCCCCTCTGCAGTTGCGGTGGAATAGTTCCTGTTTTGTGCCATTGCCCCGGCAAACAGGAACTATTTCACCGCAACTTATGTGGGGGCGCATGGGATACCATGGTGGCACCCTAGCGAAAGGATGTTTCATGGCACATGTCGATGACCAGCGCGTGGCGCGCGTGCTCGATGTGCTCGAGGCTCAGCACCCCGGCGCGCAACTGCTCGTAAACGACCCGTGGTCGATTTATTACCTGACCGGCTTTTATGCTGATATGTTCGAGCGTTTTTGCGGCGTGCTGCTCGCGCGCGATGACGAGCCCGTGATCTTGGTCAACGCCCTGCATCAGCTGCCCGAGTACGACAATGCCCGCGTGGCCTATCACACCGACACCGACGTCGTGGCCGACGCCATCGCTCGCGAGATCGACCCGACCAAACCGCTCGGCATCGATACCGTCATGCGTTCCGGCTTTTTGATGCCGCTCATGGAGCGCCACGCCGGAAGCGAGTTTTTCCTGGGTGACTTTGCCGTCACCGCTGCACGCACCCACAAGGACGAAGCCGAGCAGGAGCTCATGCGCGCGTCCTCGGTCGCCAACGACGCCGTGATAGCCGACGCCATCAAGCTCGTTCACGAGGGCGTGACGGAGCGCGAAATTGCCGACCAGATGCTCGGCCTGTATCGCAAGCACGGCTGCAAGGGCTTTAGCTTTCCGCCCATCGTAAGCTTTGGCGCCAACGCCGGCGACCCGCACCACGAGCCCGACGACACCGTACTCAAGCGCGGCGACGTGGTGCTGTTCGACATTGGCGGGCGTCATCGCAACTACTGCTCGGACATGACGCGCACGTTCTTTTGGGGCGAGCCGGACGAGGAGACTGTACGCATCTACGACATCGTGCGCCGCGCCAACGAGGCTGCCGAGGCACTCATCGCACCGGGCGTGCGCATGTGCGACCTGGACCGCGCCGCGCGCAACGTGATTGAGGATGCGGGCTATGGACAGTACTTTACGCACCGCCTGGGGCACTCGATCGGTCTGCAGGACCACGAGCCGGGCGATGTCTCGCTCGTTAACGAGCAGGTCGTAGAGCCAGGCATGACGTTCTCTATCGAGCCGGGCATCTACCTCCCCGGCCGCACCGGCGTCCGCATCGAGGACCTTGCCCTGGTTACCGAGTCCGGCGTCGAGATCCTCAACGCCTACCCCCACGATCCAGTCCGCCTAGGCTAGGTACGCCGCCAAAGCTTCCCTAAAAGTTGCGGTGAAATACGGACTGTTTAAGGCTTCTAGCCCATAAAACAGTCCCTATTTCACCGCAACTGATGAGGGGATGGGTTAACGGAGCAGCCCCGCTACTTCGCCGGCAAGGGTGATGGTGCCAGCTGCTACGAAGGGCTCGCCCGCGGCATCGAGGGCTGCGAGGGCCTCGGATACGCTGGGATACACGCCCGCGAGCTTGTCCGCGTCCACCAGAGCAGCGAGCTCATCTGCCGGCAGGGCGCGATCGGAATCGGTCTGGGTCACGACCACGCGCGGGAAGGCCGGAATCAACACGTCAACGATGCCCGCCACGTCCTTATCGGCCAGCGCGGCGCACAGCAGCGTGGGGCGATTCTCTACGCACGGATCGATCTCATCCAAGGCGCTCACAAAGTTCTCGCAGCTCTGGGGGTTATGACAGGCGTCGATCAACTTGAGCGGATCGGTTCCCAGCACATCAAAGCGACCCGGCGTGGGGCAGCCCATGAGCGAAGCGTCGAGCACGTCGTGGTCGAGCTCGCGGCCCAGATAGCCCTCGCACAGCATAATCGCGCACGCGGCATTCTGCGGCTGATAGGCCGGCTTAACCATACTCGACGTATAGATCGCACGCGGCGTGGTGCAGCTAAACTCCACCGTATCGCCCACGTGGGCCGGAACCTTTGTTGTGGCATGGTTCACCACGAGCGGCACAACGCCGCACTCACGGCAACGGGCATCCATCACACGCTGAACGCTCGCCTCATGCGTGCCCTCGCCCAACACAACCAGGCGTCCGGGCTTAATAACCGCAGCCTTCTCCCCTGCAATGGCCTCGAGCGTGTCGCCCAAAATACGAGTGTGATCAAGCCCAATGCCCGTAATGGCCACGGCAACAGGATCTGTGGCGCTGGTGGCATCCCAACGACCGCCCAAGCCAACTTCCAGCACGGCAACATCCACGCGAGCCTCGGCAAACACGACCATCGCAGAGGTCGTAAGCAAGTCGAACGGGGAGATAAAGTAAGCGCTCTTCCCGGTCGCCACACGACGTTCATTCACGCGATGGCCAGCTTCAATCGCAGCAGAAACGCCGCGAGCAAAAGCGTCATCGCTCACCACACACCCATCAATCTCCATGCGTTCGGGATAACGCACAAGATGAGGAGACGTATACAAGGCCGTCTTCAGACCTTCACCGCGCAGAATCGAAGCCGAGAAACGCGTTGTCGAGGTTTTACCGTTGGTTCCGGCAATCTGGATGCAATCAAAGTATTCATCGGGGCGACCAAGCTCATCGAGCATGTCAATCACCGTCTCAAGCATCCGCGTACCAGTGCCAGAAATCTTCCCCGTATCGGCCGCCACAACGACAGCCTCATCAAACGGAACCAGATCAAACTCAAACGGCACCGAATACAACCCAGAACGCTTTGCCATATCCAAAGTCCCCTCAACACAAAAAGAGGCCCGTAAGCAACAACGAGCCCCTCCCATTCAAAATATCAGCCAAACACCGCTTTGCAGCAAGATCAAGGCCACAACCAAGTGGCCCTAACGCGCCAGATGCAAACAACCACGTAACCGAACTAGAAGCGGCCCGATGCTTTGCTCGCCGCAAGTTCCGCACGCAAAGGACAGCACTTAATGTGCTGTCCGTCTTGCGCAGGACTGTCCGCAGTGGCGAGCAATGCCCCAAACCGCGTCCCCCAGTACCGCCTACGAGAAGTCAGCAACCTGAGCAGTCAGCGCCGCCAGGATCTCCTTGAGCTCAGCTGCACGGTCCCTCTTCTTCTGGACCACCGCGGGCGCAGCCTTAGCCACAAAGCCCTCGTTGGCGAGCGTCTTCTCGCAGCCGGCGAGCTCCTTCTGGGCCGCGGCGATCTCCTTCTCCAGGCGCGCCTTCTCGGCCGAAAGGTCAACCTTGCCCTCGAGCACCACAAAGACCTCGACGCCGCTGTCGACCACGGCGATGCTCGCAGCCGGCTTCTCAACGTCGGTACCCATGACCAGCGAGGCAGTGTTTGCCAGCGGCTCGATGGTCGAACGCAGACTCTCGAGCTTCTCGATGTCCTCGGCGCCGGCGCGCACGACCACGTCGAGCTCGGCCTTGGGGCTCAAGCGATAACGCGAACGCGTGGCGCGGGCGGCAGACACGACGGCGCGGCACAGCTCAAACGCGCGCTCGGCGTCCTCGTCGACATACTTGGCATAGTCGGCGGGCTCGGGCCACTTGGCGATCATGAGCGCCTCGGCGCGGTCAACGTTGCCCTCGGCATCCAGGTCGAGCACGCTCGCCGGCATGTTGTCCCAGATCTCCTCGGTGACAAACGGCATGAGCGGGTGCATCAGGCGAATGGAGGTGTCAAGCACAAAGATCAGGTTGCGCTGCGCCTGCAGACGGCCCTCGCCCTTCAGGCGGGCCTTGGTGACCTCGACGTACCAGTCGCAGACCTCGTTCCAGAAGAACTGCTGCACGCCGCGAGCCATATCGCCAAAGGTGTACTTCTCGATGCCCTCGGTGACCATCTTGACGGCCTTGGCCAGACGGCTGAACATCCAGGCGTCGGCCGGCGTCTCCACGACGGGCTCGCCGGGCGTGTAGCCCTCCATGTTCATAAGCAGGAAGCGGCTGGCGTTCCAGATCTTGGTCACAAACGACTTGGCCTGCTCGGTGCGCGGGCTGTCGATGAGCTTCTTGGTCTTCTTGTCGATGTTCGCGTCGAACTTGACGTCCTGGTTGTTGGTGCACAGCGTCAGCAGGTTGAAGCGCATGGCATCGGCGCCGTACATACCGATGAGATCCATGGGGTCAACGCCGTTGCCCTTGGACTTGGACATGCGGCTGCCGTCCTTGGCAAGAATCGTCGGGTAGATGACGACATCCTTAAACGGCACCTCGTCCAGGAAGTACAGCGAGCTCATGACCATGCGGGCGACCCACAGCGCGATGATGTCGCGCGCGGTGACGAGCGCCGTCGTGGGGTGATGGCCCTCGAGCAGCTCCGGCTTTTGCGGCCAGCCCTGCGTGGCAAAGGTCCACAGCTGCGAGCTGAACCAGGTGTCCAGCACGTTCTCGTCCTGATGCACGTGATGGCCGCCGCACTTGGGGCACACGTCGGTGTCCTCGGTAAGGGCGTCCTCCCAGCCGCAGTCCTCGCAGTAGAACACGGGGATGCGGTGGCCCCACCACAGCTGGCGCGAAATGCACCAGTCCTTGAGGTTCTCCATCCAGGTGGTGTAGGTCTGCGTCCAGCGCGCGGGATGGAAAGTGACCTTGCCGGAGTTGACGGCGTCGAGCGCCGGCCCCTTGAGCTTGTCAACGGCCACGAACCACTGCTCGGACAGCCACGGCTCCAGCGCGGAGTCGCAACGGTAGCAGTGCATGACGGAGTGATCAAGCTCGTCGACATGATCGAGCAGGTCGTGCTCCTCGAACCACTTGATGACGGCCTCGCGGCACTCGTCGCGGTTCATGCCGGTGAACTCGCCATAGCCCTCTACGACCACCGCGTGCTCATCGAAAATGTTGATCTGCGGCAGGTCGTGGGCCTGACCCATGGCGTAGTCGTTGGGGTCGTGGGCCGGGGTGACCTTGACGAAGCCGGAGCCAAAGTTGGCGTCGACATGCCAATCCTCAAAGATGGGGATCTCGCGGTTGACGATCGGCAGCATGACGGTCTTACCCACGAAGGCGGCCTTCTCGGGATCCTTCGGGGAGACGGCGACGCCCGTGTCGCCGAGCATGGTCTCGGGGCGCGTGGTGGCGACGACGATGTAGTCCTGGCCGTTGACCGGCTCGGTCAGCGGGTAGCGCAGGTGCCACAGGTGGCCCTTCTCGTCCTTGTACTCGGCCTCGTCGTCAGAAATGGCGGTGGTGCAGTTGGGACACCAGTTGACGATGCGCTTGCCACGGTAGACCAGGCCGTCATGGTACCAGTCGCAGAACACCTTGCGCACGGCCTGGGCATAGTCCTCGTCCATGGTGAAGCGCTCGTTGTCGAAGTCGACGGAGCAGCCCATGCGCTTGATCTGCTCGACGATGATGCCGCCGTACTCGTGGGTCCAATCCCAGCAAGCGTCGACAAACTTGTCGCGACCGATCTCCAGGCGGCTGATGCCCTCGCTCTTAAGCTTCTTGTCGACCTTGGTCTGCGTAGCGATGCCAGCGTGGTCGGTACCCAGGACCCAACGCGTGGACTTGCCGCGCATGCGGGCCATACGGATGATGGCGTCCTGGATGGAGTCGTCGGTAGCGTGGCCCATGTGGAGCTTGCCGGTCACGTTGGGAGGCGGAATGGTGACGGTGCAGTCGCCCACGCCCTCGCGGCGCTTATAGTAGCCGCCGTCGAGCCACTTCTGCAGGATCGCCGGCTCGTTGGTCGACGGATCATAGTTCTTGGGCATCTCTTCCATATATCTCTCCCTGTCCCATCGGGGAGGAATGTAGGCCCGATTTTCGCTCGGTCAGGTCCTGGGCTCGCTCGAAGACCACATTAAGTGGTCTTCGGCTCGTGCGGAATCTACGAAAATCGGGCCTACATTCCTCCCCTTAGGTATCGATTACTTCAGTCTGAATTGACTTCGCTTTGGCTTAAACAAACACACAGAATAGCACAGGTAGTTGGGGTTATTGCGTATATATAAAATAGCCTCCGACCGCGGATGGTCAGAGGCTATTTGCAAACACGTTTTAGGCTGGTTTACCCGTAGATGCGTTGGGGCTGTTCATCGCCCTTTACGGAGGCTTCGGTCACGATGACCTTGGAAACGCCCTCCTCGCTGGGGAGGTCGAACATCGTCTGCTGCAGCACGTCCTCGCAGATGGAGCGCAGGCCGCGGGCGCCGGTCTTGCGGGCAAGCGCCATGCGGGCGATCTCGTGCAGGGCAGCGTCCTCAAACTCAAGCTCAACGTCCTCCAGCTGGAACATCTTGCGGTACTGACGCACCACGGCGTTCTTGGGCTCGGTCAGGATCGAAACCAAGTCGTCCTCGTCGAGCGCTTGCGTCTGGGTGACGACGGGCGTACGTCCCACAAATTCGGGGATCATGCCAAAGGCGTTGAGATCCTGCGGGAGCACCTGACGCAGCAGGTCGTTCTCGTCGACCGAGGTGGGGCCGGCGATCTCGGAGTTAAAGCCCACGCCCTTGTTGCCCACGCGGTCGGCGATGATCTTGTCCAAACCCACAAAGGCACCGCCGCAGATGAACAGGATGTTGGTCGTGTCGATCTGCAGCAGCTCCTGCTGGGGATGCTTGCGGCCGCCGGTGGGCGGAACGCTTGCCACCGTGCCCTCAAGAATCTTAAGCAGCGCCTGCTGAACGCCCTCGCCCGAAACATCGCGGGTGATGGAGAGGTTCTCGGCCTTGCGGGCGATCTTGTCGATCTCGTCCACGTAGATAATGCCGACCTGCGCGCGCTCGATATCGCCATCGGCGGCGTTGATGAGCTTGAGCAGGATGTTCTCCACGTCCTCGCCTACGTAACCGGCCTCGGTGAGCGCGGTGGCGTCGGCGATGGCAAACGGTACCTCGAGGATGCGCGCGAGCGTCTGGGCGAGCAGGGTCTTACCGGTACCGGTGGGACCGAGCAGCAAAATGTTGGACTTGGCGAGCTCCACCTCGTCCATATCGTCATCGAACTGGCCGCCCATACCGTCAGCCTCATCAAAGGCGGACACCGCAGCGCCACCCTCGATCACGCGGCGGTAATGGTTGTACACGGCAACCGACATGGCACGCTTGGCGTCCTCCTGGCCCATAACATAGGCCGAAAGCTCGTCATAGATCTCGTGCGGCGTCGGCACATGCGTAATGACCTGGCGGGCGTCGTCCTCGAGCTCAAAGCCCTCGGCC
This sequence comes from uncultured Collinsella sp., assembly GCA_900541475.1. Lineage (GTDB taxonomy): Bacteria > Actinomycetota > Coriobacteriia > Coriobacteriales > Coriobacteriaceae > Collinsella. Next base: position 13,101 of record UQJV01000032.1, on the reverse strand, counting down.
TCGGGGTCCACGGCGGGCTGGGATGCAGCCTGACCGTGGTCGTTGAGGAAACCCGGCAGCTTGCCGTTGCGGGCAGCGTCCATAAAGTCCGAAGCCAGCGACTCCTCCAAGATCTCGGAGCAGGCGGCGACGCACTCGTCGCAGATAAAGATGTTGGTCGGACCCTTTACAAGGCGGCGAACCTGCCCCTGCTCTTTTCCGCAGAAGGAGCAGCGGATGGGGTTGCCGTTCTCGTCAAAGTTGTCCTGCATGTTACCGGCCATCCTAGGCGTCCTTCGCGGCGAGGTCGCGCGAGGTGACGATACGGTCGATCAGGCCGTAGTCGAGGGCCTCGGCAGCGGTCAGGTAGTTATCGCGCTCGGTATCGGCCTGGACCTTCTCGATGGGCTGGCCCGAGGCGTCGGACAGGATCTGGTTGAGCTCGCGGCGGGTCTTCTTGATCTCCTCGGCCACGATCTCGATCTCGGTCTGCTGACCCTGGGCACCGCCGCTGGGCTGGTGAATCATGACCTTGGAGTGCGGCAGGCAGAAGCGCTTGCCCTTGGCGCCGGCCGAAAGCAGCACGGCAGCCATAGACGCGGCCATACCGACGCAGATGGTGGAGACCTGCGGCTTGATGAAGTTCATGGTGTCAAGAATCGCCAGGCCAGAGTAAACCTCGCCACCGGGCGAATTGATGTAGAGCGAGATATCCTTCTCGGCATCCTGGCTCTCAAGATGCAGCAGCTGGGCAACGACCAGGTTGGCGCTGACGGAGTTGATCTCCTCGCCCAAGAAGATGATGCGGTCGTTGAGCAGGCGCGAATAGATATCGTAGCTGCGCTCGCCGCGCGGCGTCTGCTCGATAACGTATGGCACGAGGGCGGAATCGAACTTAGCGATCATACGCATCTCCATTTCTCTTACGGACCAATAGTGGCTCTAGACAAACGTACGGTGCCCGCATGCTATGCATTGGCTGGCACCGTACGAAGCAACCGGATAACCGGCTTATAACTTTACCCCATCACGGGCACATACATGCGCTCGCGTGCAAGGTGGCGAGAATTACTCGGCGTCCTTGGCGGTCTCGTCGACCTCAGTCACCTTGGCGTTCTCGACCAGGTGATCGACGGCCTTGGAGCGACGGATGGACTCGCGGACGGCAGGCATGCGGCCATCGGCGATGAACTCGGCCTTGGAAGCCTCGACGTCCTTGACGCCAGCCTTCTCGAACTCGGCGTTGATGTCGTCCTCGGTGACCTCAATCTTGAGCTCACGGGCGAGGGCGTCGAGCGCCAGGGACTCACGGGCAACGTCGTTGGCCTGCTTGTGCAGGTCGCCGATGAACTGCTCCATGGTCAGGCCGGAAGCGGGCAGCCAGGTGTCCAGCGTCATGCCGCGGGCAGCGAGGTTGGACAGGAAGTTCTGGCCAAGCTCCTCAAAGACGGACTGCTCGTAGTCGGCGTCCATCTCGCCGAGCTGCAGGCGCTCGGCGAGAGCGGAGACGCAACGGTTCTCCTTCTCGGCCGGGAGGCGGGAAGCCTTGTCCTGCTCGATCTCGATCTTGATGGCGTCGCGCATAGCGTCGATGCTGTCGAAGCCAAAGTCAGACTTGACGAGCTCGTCGGTGAGCTCGGGGGTGTTGCGGACCTTGATGCCCTTGACGGTGACCTCGACGGTGTGGGTCTCGGCCTCCTCGCCCTCCTCGGCCTCGTCGGTCCAGGTGACGGACTTGACGTCGTCAACGTTGGCGCCGATCAGAGCCTCGTTGAACTCGGCGGGGTTGCTGTCGCTACCGGCGATGAGCATACGGCCCTCGGCGGCAAAGTTGTCGGCGTTCTCGACGGCCTTGAGGTCGACGGTAACGTAGTCCTCGGACTCGACAGCGCGGCCCTCGACGTCCTCGAAGGTGGCACGGTAGTTGAGGAGCATCTCGACCTGGTTGTTGATCTCGGACTCGGTGACCTCCGCAGGGGGCATCTCGATCTCGACAGCGTCGAAGGAGGAGAGCTCAGCGGCGGGACGCAGGGAGAACTCGACGGTGTAGGTGTAGTCCTCGTGATCCTTGGCGAGGTCGAGCTCCTTGTAGTCACCGCTCTTGGTGGGGACGATGTCCAGCTCGTTGAGGACGGCGGGCTCGTTGGCGGCGATCAGGTCGTTGGTGGCCTGAGCGAGGGTAGCCTCGGCGCCAAGAGCGGAATCGATGACCGGACGGGGAGCCTTGCCGGCACGGAAGCCCGGGAAGCGGTACTTCTTGGCGGTGTCCTTGTAGGCCTTCTTGATCGCGGCGTCGACGTCGGCGGCCGGGATGGTGACCGTAGCGGTGAGCTTGGCGTCCTTGACGTCAGAAGCGGTGATGTTCAACACGTTCCTCCTCATACTGCCCAGCTTATCTGAGGTGCTGGTACCTTTATGCAACAAAGAGTCGCGACGGCCGAAGCCGACGCAGATGCGTTGGTGCGGGCGAAAGGACTCGAACCTTCACGGGAATCCCACCAGAACCTAAATCTGGCGCGTCTACCAATTCCGCCACGCCCGCATGAGCGCACAGACTAGGAATGATAGCAGATACGAACGACAAGCGCACGCACACGTTTTACAGGCTCACGACCTCACCACGAGTGCGAAAGGCGGGGCGAGTTGCCCCGCCCCGCCCATTACGACTTGTTCGCCGACCCGCTACTCCCCCAGCAGGGCCTTCTCGGGCGTGATCGGCAGCGAGCGCACCTGGTGGCCGGTGGCGTGTGCCACGGCCGAGGCCACGGCGGCGAGCGGCGTGTTAATGACGACCTCGCCGATCGACTTGGCGCCAAACGGGCCCGTAGGCTCGTAGCTCGGCTCAAAGGCCACGCGAATACTGCCGATGTCCAGGCGCGTGGGCAGCTTGTAGCTCATAAAGTTGCCGGTGCGCAGGCGGCCGCGGTCGTCGTGCTCGACGATCTCGTAGAGCGCGTGGCCGATGCCCTGGGCAATGCCGCCCTCGGCCTGGACGCGCGCGAGTGCCTCGTTGATCACGGTGCCGCAGTCCACAGCCGCCGCGTAGTCCACCACAGTCACCTTGCCGGTGGCCTTGTCGACCTCGACCTCGGCAATGCCGGCCATAAACGGCGGAGGCGAAACGGGCAGGCAGGCAGAAGCATGCGAGGTGAGCGCGTCGCCGCCCGCGATGTTCTTGACGCACAGGTTGGCAAAGTCGCGCAGCGTGAGGTAGCGGTTCTGCTCGCGCGCGGCGCGCTCGTCGGACAGACGCACGTACTGGCCATCGAAGACCACGTCGGCGGCGTCCACATCCCACATCTGGGCGGCCTTGGCACAAATCTTCTCACGCAGCTCGGTCGCGGCGTTCTTGGCGGCAAGGCCCGTCACGTAGGTACCGGAGCTCGCGTACGAACCGGCGTCGAACGGCGACACGTCGGTGTCCACGCCGCGCACCACGATCAGCGAGCTCTCCACGCCCAGCTCCTCGGCGGCAATCTGCGCCAGGATCGTGTCGACGCCCATGCCGTTATCGGTGGCGCCGGTGCCGATGGTAATGAAGCCGTCCTCTTCCAGGCGCATGTCGATGCCGGCGATATCAACGTTGGAAATGCCCGAGCCCTGCATGGTGAGCGCACAGCCCAGAGCACGCACGCGGTCGCCCAGGTCCACAGCCAGCGGCTTGTCGCGCCAGCCGATCATGTCCATCGCGCGCAGCAGGCAGCGGTCGAGCGCGCAGGCGTTGAGCTTCTCGTTGTAGTACTGCGGCATGATCTCGCCCTCGCGCACGATGTTCTTAAGGCGCAGGTCGGCGGGGTCCATGTGCAGCATGTCGGCAAGCTCGTTGACGGCGCTCTCCACGGCAAACTGGCCCTGGGTGGCACCGTAGCCGCGATACGCGCCGCCGCGGTTGGTATTGGTGTAGACGGCGTCCCAGCTAAAGCGGCTCGCCTTCACGTGGTTGTAGATGGGCAGGCTCTTGTGGCCCGACAGGCCGATCGTCGTGGTAGCGTGCTCGCCGTACGCACCGGCGTTGGACAGCGTATGCAGATCGATGGCCGTGATGGTGCCGTCGTTCATGGCGCCCAACTTGACGGTCATCTGCATCTGGTGGCGCGAGTTGCCCGCGGTGATGGTCTCCTCGCGGGTGTAGCAGCAGTAGCTCGGACGGCCAGTCTGCTGGGTGACGAACGCCACGAAGATCTCGCAGCAGCCCGTCTGCTTGGAGCCAAAGCCGCCGCCGATGCGCGGCTTGATGACCTGCACCTGCGACTGCGGAATGTCGAGCGACTGCGCAACCATGCGACGCACGTGGAAGGGCACCTGCGTAGAGGTGGTCACCGAGATGCGGCCGAACGCGTCGGTCGTCGCGAAGGCGCGGAAGGTCTCCATGGGCGCAGTCTGCGTGGCCTGGCTGGTGTAGGTGCGCTCAAAGACGATGTCGCTCTGGGCGAAGGCCTCGTCCAGATCGCCGTAATCGCTGGTACCGCTGCACACCAGGTTGCGCGGGACATCGCCGCCCTGCGGGAACATAAAGGTCACGTCGCCCTCGGGGTGGACCACGATATCGTTATCGAGTGCCTGGGTAAAGTCGAGCAGGGGCTCGAGCACCTCATAGTCGACCTTGATGAGCTTGAGCGCCTTGTCGGCAGCCTCCTCGGTCTCAGCAGCGACGATCGCCACCTCCTCGTTTTGGTAGCGCACGAGGTTCTCGAGAATCAAACGGTCGTAGGGACTCGGCTGCGGATAGCTCTGACCGGCGATAGTAAAGCGGCGCTTGGGCACGTCCTCGTAAGTGTAGACGCCCACGACGCCGGGCACCCTCAGGGCGCGCGACGTATCGATGGAGCGGATCTTGGCGCGGGCATAGGGGCTGCGCTTGAGTTTGACGATCAGGGCCCCGGCGGGCACCATATCGCCCGTGTAGACGGGACGGCCCTCGAGCAGCGCCTTCGAGTCCTTCTTGGGCTGCTTATGGGTGATCTGCTTGTACGAGACACCGTCGCAGCTGGTGTCGTTGACCGGCAGTTCGGGCATCTCAAAGCCCACCTGCACGCCGGACTCGTTGAAGAAGCGGACAATGGCGCGCAGCTGGCTCTCGTAGCCGCTGCAACGGCAGAGGTTGCCGGCGAGCTGGCGCGACAGCTCCTCGCGCGTGGCGACGAGGCTCGGGTCCTCCTTGGCGGCGCGGGCAAGCGCCAGCACGTTCATGATAAGGCCGGGGGCGCAAAAACCGCACTGCTCGGCGCCTTCGGCAGCCATCGCGCGGGCAAGCGCCTCGGACTCGGCCTTGAGACCCTCGAGCGTGGTGATGGTGTGGCCCTCAACGCGGGCGGCGGGAACCGAGCAGCTCAGCACCGGGTCGCCGTCGAGCCACACCGTGCACAGGCCGCAGTTGGTGGTCTCGCAGGCGCAGCGCACCGACGCACAGCCCTGCTCGCGCAGCAGCGCAAAGAGCATAGTGTCGGGGGCAATCTGAACCTTGACCTTGCGGCCGTTGAGCGTAAAGGAAAGATCGATGAGTTTGGCAGCCATTAGCGCACCTCGCTAGAATCGACGCCGGGCACGCGGCGGCAGGAATACTCGTCCGTGGCAAACTTAGGAATCTGCACGCCCTCGAGCTCGCGGGCAAGCGCGGCAGAAAGCTCGATGCCGGCGGCACGACGCACGGCCTGGACGGCGAGCGGTGCCGAGATGCGACGGCGGTACTCGACCGAGCCCCACAGGTTGGTTCCGTAGCTCAGGGCACGCACGGATGCAGCAAGGGCGCGAAGCTCGTCCTCGGAAGGCTGCTCGCTGGAAAGGCCACATGCCTCGCCCTGCAGCAAGGTAGCGCGCAGCGGGCGGGCGCCCACGGTGACGTGCCAGCTGTTGTCCCACCAGGCGGCGGTGACGTTTAAGGAGGGGAAGTCGGTCGCGGCCTTGCGCACGGCCTCATAGCTCGCGCGGTAATCGTGCTTAACGACCACGACATGCTCGATCACGTCACGTACGTAGCCCATGTCCACGAACTCCGCGAGCGGCACGCGACCGGCGCCCGTCAGCTCAACATAGGAATCGAGCGCCAGGAACGCCGAGAGAACGTCCGAGAAGCCAAAGCGGCCGTAGATGCTGCCGCCCACCGTGGCGGTATTGCGCAGCTGCACGCCCACGATGTCGTGGACGGCGAACTCAAAGACATTGTTGACAAGCGCGTTGAGCCTGGCATGACGCTCGAGCTGGCGCAGGGTGCACATGGCACCGATGCGAAACTCGGTCTCGGTCTCCTCGATCTGATCGAGTCCGCAGGCCGAAAGGTCAATCGCCGTCGCCACGCGACGCGAACCCAGACGCATCCAGATGCCGCCGCCCACAATCTTGTTGTTGCGGTTCTTCTGCAAGAGCTCATAGGCTTCGGCCGCGTTTCCAACACGAACGTAGGTACCGAACTTGAGCACGTTCTCCCCCATCTCTTCACTTGTCCAGTACCTTTAAGTGTACCAAACGAGGGGGCACAGCTCGTGTCGGGACAAAATGAACCGTTTTCCTCCGTCGCATGCGGCTCAAAAAAGGCTCCCAGCCAAGATGACTGGGAGCCTTCTGCGATGCTATGTCGAGCGACAATTTAGCAGACGCCCTGGGCGAGCATGGCGTCGGCGACCTTCAGGAAGCCGGCGATGTTGGCGCCCATGACGAAGTTGCCCTCCTCGCCGTACTCCTTGGCGGTGTCGTCCACGTTGTGGAACATGCCGCGCATGAGCTGCTCGAGCTTGCCGTCGACCTCCTCGAAGGTCCAGGACAGGTGCTCGGCGTTCTGGCTCATCTCCAGGCCGGACACGAGCACGCCACCGGCGTTGGCAGCCTTGCCGGGCATAAAGGCGACGCCGTTCTCCTGGAAGTAGGTCGTGGCCTCGATGGTCGTGGGCATGTTCGCGCCCTCGCCGACCACCTTGCAGCCGTTGGCGACGAGCGCCTGGGCGTCCTCGAGCAGCAGCGTGTTCTCGCGAGCGCAGGGCAGCGCGATGTCGCAGGGAAGCTGCCACACGCCACGGCCGTCGCCCTCGTGCCACGTGGCATTGGGCTTCTCGTCGACGTACATAGCGAGCGTGACGCCCTTGTCGTGGCCAGAGCGCTTCTTGTTATAGACGTGCTCGAGCACGGAGTAGTCGATGCCGTCGGGATCCTCGACCCAGCCGTGGGTATCGGAGCAGGCCAGCACCTTGCCGCCAAGCTGGGAAACCTTCTGGACGGCGTAGATAGCGACATTGCCGGAACCGTGAACGACGACGTTCTTGCCCTCGAAGGAGTCGCCGCGGCTCTTGAGGTACTCGTCCACAAAGTAGACCAGGCCGTAGCCGGTGGCCTCGGTACGGGCGAGCGAGCCGCCAAAGGAGAGGCCCTTGCCGGTGAGGACGCCGGTCCACTCGTTGGTCAGGCGCTTGTACTGACCGAACATGTAGGCCACCTCGCGGCCGCCAACGCCCAGGTCGCCGGCGGGAACGTCGGTGTTGGGGCCGATGTGGCGATAGAGTTCGGTCATGAAGGACTGGCAGAAGTGCATGATCTCGTTGTTGGACTTGCCCTTGGGGTCAAAGTCGGAGCCGCCCTTGCCGCCGCCCATGGGAAGGGTGGTCAGGCTGTTCTTGAGGATCTGCTCCAGGCCCAGGAACTTGAGCATGCCCAGGGTGACCGTCGGGTTAAAGCGCAGGCCGCCCTTGTAGGGTCCAATGGCAGAGTTGAACTCGACGCGATAGCCGCGGTTGACCTGGACCTTACCCTGGTCGTCGACCCAGGGAACACGGAACATAACGATGCGCTCGGGCTCGACGAGGCGCTCAAGCAGGGCGGCCTCCTCGTACTCGGGATGGGCGTCGAGCGCCGGCTGGATGGTGCCGAGGATCTCGGTCGCGGCCTGGATGAACTCAGGCTGCTCGGGATAGCGGGCCTTGAGCTCGTCGAGAACTTTCTGCGTGTAGCTCATGCTTCCTCCAATTGATGGAAAAGAAAGGTGTCGTTCGCGGCGCCCCATGCGCCGCGAGCTTTATCGAGTATGGATAATATCGCACTGTTGCAGCAAAGTTTCGCATAAGCCGACGAGCAGATGTTTCGTTTTGATTACGATGCAGGTAGAAGCGTTTTTGAGCACCCGACGTACAAATCGCGTGTTTCGAAGCTGTTTCGTCCACGTGGTCCATACCACCACAAAGAGGACAGGCACCTTTGTGGTGGTTGGCAGGATGCGTTGGCGGGAACGTATGTGAATCGAACACATCCAAGACGTTTTGCACGCCTCGCAACGGTTTTGAGGACCGCGGGGCCCACCGGAGCCCATCCGTTCCCAAACGTGGCGGTATTTTACCAAACGCGCAGTGTCGCGCCACGAAAACGGCCCATCTACTACGTTTAACCAGCAAGGGTTAGCCATACCCACTTTATCGTAACATCGGCAAGTCATCTACCTGCGGTTTTGTTTTTGCGGTTTTGAAATGGTCGAGGGTAGTCACTTAAACGTAGTAGATAGGCCGGTTTTGTGGCGAGCGGCGATTCGGAGCCCTAGCGCAGGGATCTGAGACCGCCGGCCTCCTTGTTGAGCGTCGTAAAACGCACCGCATCCAGGTGCTCCAAGATGCTAATGGCTCGTTTGCGCGACACGCCTAAGGCCTCGCGCAGCACACTCGTCGTGGCAACGCCGCCAGCAGCCTCGATAGCCGCGGCGACGACCTCACGTGCATGGGCCTCGGCGGCGGCAGACAAGGCAACGTCGCGTTCGATCTTAACGATCGCGCGGTTGAGCGAAAGCTCGCGCAGGGCACGCGTCATGGTGTCGCGATCGAGCTGCAGACGCTCACCCACCTCGGGCAGCGTCGCCGCACCGAGACCCGCCTCGTCGAGGGCGGCCACGATGCGCTGGCTCGCCTCGCGCACCACACGTATCGCCGCAGCGGCGGAATGCGGGTCGAACACCTCGGCACCGTCGACGGCGCACACGCCACGTGCACAGCCCTCGGCAATAAGTGCCATCGCGACATCGTTACCGGCGCCCGGCCAAGCCGCGTGCGCGACCGCACCGGACGTAAAGCCGATCTCCTTGGGAGCCGCCGCGTGCATGGAGGACAAGGCCGCAGCCAGCACATCCATTGCAGCATCGAGAGCCGAGGCATCTGCGTAGAGCACCGCACCGCCCGCAGCAAGCTCGCACACGGCAGCCTGGTCCACAAGCCCACGCAAAACGATCTCGACCTCGCCGGTAACAAGATCGAGCGCTGCGGCAACACCGGCAGCAGCAACAGGCAGCGTTTGCAGCGCCAGCCACGCGCGTACGCCGTCCGCGACATCTCCGGACTCAAGCGCCGCATACAACGCGCGCTCCCCCGCCGACAGGACCCGCGCGCGGCGACAGCGCGATAGCAGGACGCGTCCGCCGCCAAGCAGCGAAATCGGCGAATACGACAGAATGACGGCATGATCGCCGGCGCGCAACGGCAGCGGCCGTTCCAGGCGCACCTGCACCACACGCGTCTCGCCGACCGCAATAGGCGGCTCGTCGTCTAAAAGCATAATGCGGCCGAGCACCTCAGCCGTGCCCGCCATAACGTGCACGCGTGTACCCGAAGCAAGAACGCCGGCTCGCACGCCATCGCGCCCCACATATGTCAGTTGCATCAAAAAGCGCAGCGTCTGGCCCACGCGACCCTCGACGCCGAGCATCTCGCCGCGCTTGAGGCCCGCCACGCCATCGCCCACCAGGTTCAGGGCGACGCGCTGGCCGGGAACCGCGCACTGGGTATCCCCGTGAACCTGCACCCCGCGCACGCGACAGCGCGTTTGCGACGGCAGCGCAACGAGCTCATCGCCAACCGAAACGGGACCGTCGTGCAGCGTACCCGTCACGACGGTTCCGGTGCCGCGGATGCTAAAGCAACGGTCGATGGGAAGACGGGGCGCGGCGCCCGAGCCAGCGGTCGCCTCCAGATGCTCCGACCAGCACGAACAAACCGTGTTATCGAGCGTCGTAAGCAGCTCGTCCAGGCCCTCGCCCGTCTTGGAGGACACCGGCACTATAGAGGCACCCGCAAACACGGTCCCGTCCAGAAACGCCTCGACATCGAGCTCCGCCAGCGCGGCAATCTCGTGGTCGGCCAAATCGCGCATCGTGAGTGCGACGACCATGCGCGTCACACCCAACAGCTCCAGAACCCGAACGTGCTCGCGGGTCTGCGGCATCACGCCCTCAACGGCCGAAACCGCCAGCAACGCAACGTCCACGCCGGTGGCGCCCTGCACCATGGCGCGCAGATAGTGCGCATGCCCGGGTACGTCGACCAAGCCGACAAGCTTGCCGCTGGGAAGCTCGAGCTCGCCAAAGCCGAGCTCAGTGGTCATGCCTCGGCGCCGTTCGACCTCCAGACGGTCGGGATTTTTGCCGGTCAGCGCCTCGATAAGGGCCGACTTTCCGTGGTCGACGTGTCCTGCCGTTCCGACGATAACGGGACATTCGACAAGCTCGCGCGCGGTCATCGACGCAAACCTGCCCGCACGGCATCCGCCAACGCAGACGCACACAGGTCAAGGTCGGTGTCGCGCAAAAGCGTGCGAACGTCAAAAAGCACCTGGTCGTGCCGCACGCGCGTCACAACTGGCGTATCGGGCTCCTGTACCATAGCGCGCTTTAGGCCATCGGCGGATAGACGCCCATCGACGGGACAGACGGCAACGCAAAAAGTTGGGAGCTCGACGGTCGGCAGCGAACCGCCGCCCGGAGCAGACACGCCCTCGACAACCTGCAGCTCCACCGCCTCCTCACACTGAGACTCGCGAAGCTTGCGCAGCATGCGGTCATGCAGGCGCTTGGCCTGGCGCTCGAGCGGAGCCGGCGCGCCGGAAAGCATGTTGAGTACCGGGATCTCCCGATGCGCCGCATCGGGACCGGTCACATACAGTCGCAAAGTGGCCTCGAGCGCCGCGAGCGTGAGCTTACCGGGGCGAAGCGCGCGCATAAGCGGATGAGAGGCGCAGGCGGCAATTGCCTGGGCGTTGCCAAGGATGATGCCCGCCTGCGAAGCACCGAGCAGTTTGTCGCCCGAGCACGAGACGACGTCAACGCCGGCGCCAAGAGACACGGACGCGGGCCTCTCCCCCGCATCGGCGAGTACCCCATCTGCAAGCAAAGCGCCTGAGCCTTGGTCCTCGTAAAGCAACAGGCCATGTTCATGCGCCAGCGCAGAAAGCTCCGCCGCGGAAACCTCCTCGTGGAAACCCTCGATACGGTAGTTAGAAGGATGAACTTTCAAGATCATCGCCGTATTGGGCGTAATGGCGCTTCGGTAATCATCCAGATGCGTGCGGTTGGTGGAGCCCACCTCGACAAGCTTGGCACCCGAAGCCGCCATGATATCGGGAATGCGGAAGCTGCCGCCCACCTCGACAAGCTCGCCACGGCTCACGATGACCTCTTTGCCGCTTGCATGCGCGGCAAGCACCAGCAGCACCGCCGCGGCGTTGTTGTTGACAACCAGGGCGTCCTGCGCCCCCGTGAGCGTGCGCAGCAGACGCGCGGCATGCTCTTTGCGGCCCCCACGGGCACAGGTCGCGACGTCATACTCAAGCGTGCTGTAGCCGCGGGCGACATCGGCCACCGCCTGCACCGCTGCGGGAGCAAGCGGAGCACGGCCCAGATTGGTGTGAATCACAACGCCCGACGCGTTGACGGCAGGGCGCAGGGTCGGCAGCGACAGTCGGTGGCACCGCTGCTCGATGGCCAAGGCGAGCTCGCGCTTATTCCTAGCGGGGACGCCAGAGCGAATCGCCTCGCGCTCGGCATCGAGCTCGGCATCAATCGCCTCGCGCACAATCATGTCGCCCGCATCGCCGGCAGCCTTCATGACCGGCCACTCGGCCAGCAGCTCGTGAACGGCGGGAATGGAGCGCAGGCGGTCGCGCACCTCGGCAGGCATGGATTCGCAGTCGCTCATGGAAAGCCTTTCGACATGTTCAATAAAAAGCGGGTCCCCTTTGTCGTCAGCAGCAAAATGCGGCAACGCACATGCAAAAAGGGACAGGTCCATTATGGCAGCTCGTGGCAAGACGGCGCAGCGCCTCGCTCAAAACCTGCCAAAATAAACCTGTCCCTTTTTGGTCGGTTATGGGTTGGGTCCTTTAGGACTCTTTGTTGGCGTAGATAAACCAGTAGCCCAGCGCCACGATCAGGGCGCCACCCACGATATTGCCCAGCGTGGCGACCGTAAGGTTGAGCGCCAACCCGGCAGCGTTGAGGGCATCGGCGCCAGCGACATCGGCTCCATAGCCGCAGGAGTGCATCAAAATACCCATGGGCAAAAAGTACATGTTGGCGACGCAGTGCTCAAAACCGCAGGCCACAAAGGCAGCGATGGGCAGCAAAATGCCCACGACCTTGTCGACCACGGTCTTGCCGGCAGTGCCGATCCATACGGCCAGGCAGACAAAGATGTTGCACAAAATGCCGCGGAAGAAGATGGTAACGGCGTCGATCGCAACCTTACCGGCGGCGACGCTCACCATGGTATTGGCGACGGCCTCGCCGTTGAGCTTATAAATAGCTGCCATGTAAATCAAAAAGACAACGAACAGGGCGCCGGCAAAGTTGCCGATCCACACAACAGCCCAAGCCTTGAACATCTGGACGAGCGTAATCTTTTTGCTCTTAAGCGCGCATACCATAAGCGAGTTACCGGTAAACAGCTCCGCGCCGCAAATGAGCACGAGCACCAGTCCCAGGCAAAAAGCAAGACCGCCCACGAAGCGCTGGGCGCCCCAGCCAAGCGTGGGATCGCTCAGAAAGACCGTGAAGAACAGGCCGCCGAAGGCGATAAACGCTCCGGCGAACATGGCGAGCAAAAAGGCCTTCGAGACCGGCAGGTTGGCCTTGGTAACGCCGGCGGCCTCGGACTTAGCCTCGATCGCGGCGGGCGCCAGGCAGTCGGGGGTGGGGTATTCTGCCTTACTCTGTGCCATGGCAATCACTACTTTCTTACGATGTGGGACAAACGCTCTTGGTTCATTTGCCCCGCGAGGTCGGACGGTATAAAAATAAACGCGAGCCAAATTAGCATATTGGCCTGCGATTATATAGCTTGGAGCGGGCGACGGGAAGTCCAAGGATTTGCTTCGCAAATCCTTGTTTCG